>CAMVHR010000074.1 GCA_947167345.1 uncultured Treponema sp. | reverse complement strand
TTGCATTCACTTGTAAATTTAAAATAATTGGGGCTGCCCCATACTTTTGGGACAGTCCCTTTCGCAATATGGAGTCTTCATCAACTTCCATTTCCATTCGTTCCTTCATTTCAATCTGAACCTCAAGCATACGTCTCAATTACATTTTTCAAGTTCCGTGAAAACAGCCTTATTCTTTTTATAGTATTACTCGCAATTATATCAAAGTTGTATTTCACAATACAAGATACGGTCTTTTATTGCATATTTGTGCCAGTTATGATAATCTTCCATAATATGAATATATTCTTATTGATTTCAATTCCTGCAATCCTTATATGGACAGTACTTACAAATTCTGAATATAAATGGACATCTTTTGTTCCCCCTGCACTTACAGGTCTACTAATTGCAATACTCACATGTTTTATAAAGGAATTCTTCATATTTTATTCTCACATAGCCACAACTAATTTTCCAGCTTATTTTGCGTACCTTGCCGCAAGAGACTCTATACTCCCTCTACTAGCACTATATCTCGCATTCACACTGCTCTCAAAAGATGAAAAAGACTACAAAATTGAAAGTATAGTTCCTTTGGCACTGTCATTCTACAGCATATACATTCCATACTTCGTACTTACCGGTAAAGAACCTCAAGCAATGTTTCTTTCAGTCATAAAACCAATTCTTTTCATTTCACTTTCATTCATCGCTTCAGTAGCCTTAAAAAACATAAATCGCTTTATGACTGACAGGAACACTGCTCTTTCCATACTATCAATATTCTTTTTTATACTGGCACTGTTGCTGCCATCTCTTATCGAAGCACTTTGGTATTATAAGTTAATTGCGGCATCATGGATTTTTTCTTCTATTATATATGCAGGTGCTGCCATGGCACTTATAGTAATAACTAGAATTCAGCATAAATCATGATAAATCGGCATATATTACTAGACATAACATAATATTTTCTGATAAGATATTTGCTATGCTTATATGAGTGTTTACAAACTGAAACACCAGAGGAGGAGCATTGGCAGACAATAAGGGAATGCGCGTAAACGAACAGATACGCGTACGAGAAGTCAGACTCATTGATGATGAAGGTAACCAGCAGGGGATTGTTCCTACATTGGAAGCCCTCAGAATGGCAAAAGAGCGCGAGCTCGACCTTGTTGAGGTTTCACCAAATGCAAATCCGCCAGTATGTAAAATTCTTGATTTCGGCAAGTACCGTTTTGAACAGGAGAAAAAACTCCGTGACTCCAAGAAAAACCAGAAAGTACTTAAGCTCAAGGAAATTCGCATGCAGCCAAAGATAGGCTCTGGCGACCTTGACACGAAAGCAAAGCATGTTCAGGAATTCTTAAACGAGGGCGACAAAGTTAAAGTAACGATCCGTTTCCGCGGACGTGAGCTTGCACACACAGAACTCGGTTACGATGTACTGAAAGAGGTTGAAAAGAGGCTTACCGAAGGCTCTTATGTCATTGAAAAGCCAGCCATGATGGACGGTCGTTTCATGTCAATGACATTAGGCTCAAAAGCCAAAAAGTAGAGGTTTTTTATTATGCCTAAGATGAAAACAAAGAAATCTGCTGCAAAGAGATACAGTCTCACTGGCAGTGGAAAAATCAAGTACAAGAAAATGAATCTTCGTCATATTTTGACAAAGAGATCACCAAAACGCAAGATGCATCTTCGCCATGCAGGAATTCTTTCTGAAGATTCAGCAAAGAGAATTCGTAAGCAGATGTTGCCTTACGGTTGATAGGAGATAACGAATGTCAAGAGCTATTGATGGAACAAAAAGAAAGAATCGCCGTGTAAAGATTTTAAAGCTTGCAAAAGGTTTTTACGGTGACAGAAAGTCTAACTATAAGGCTGCTAAAGACGCAGTTGTAAAAGCACTCGATCATGCATATTCAGGACGCAAGCTCAAGAAGAGAGATTACCGTGCATTGTGGATTGCCCGTATCAATGCTGCTGTAAGAGATCAGGGAATTACTTACAGCCGTTTCATTGACGGTCTTACAAAAGCAGGTGTTACTCTTAACCGCAAGGCTTTGAGCAATATGTCTATTGAAGATCCAGTAGCATTCAAGGCTGTTGTTGAAGTAGCAAAAAACGCTATAAAGGCATAAGGATACAAATATGATTTCTCTCGATCAAGTTTTGATGTTGCAGAAAAAGGTAGAAACTGCTGTTGAAAAGATTGCTTTCTTGAAAGGTCAAATTGAACAGCTGAAATCTGAAAACGATGCTTTGCACACAAAATGTGCAGAGCTCACAAAAGCGTTGGATGAGAAAACGGAGTTAGTTTCTTCCCTTGAGTCAAATCAGGGCAAGATCGAGGAAGGAATCCTTAGTGCACTGAACCGTCTTGACACAGTAGAAAACTCACTGTTAGACGGTTCTGTAGCAGCTTCTGAGGTTTCACAGGATCAGCAGTCTCCATTAGATTCTGAGCAGAGCACTTCTCAGAATGTGGATCAGCAGGAACAGGCAACAGAGCCTGTACAGCCAGAGTTAGTTTCAGAACCAGTTCAAGAGCCATTCAGATACGAAATCGTACCAGACGAAGAAACTTCTGAAGAAGAGGTCTCAGAAACAGAATCACCCTCCGAGGAAAATGCTCAGGAGCAGTCGGCTCCAGAACAGACAGCAGAAAGCAATTCAGACTCTCTGAACGGACAGTTTGACATTTTTTAATTCGGAAAGCTCTGCATGGGAAGGCTTCAGATTGATATTTTAGGGGCATCTTTCGCAGTACAGGCAAGCGAAGATGATGCCTATCTGAAAAAGTTACTTTCTTACTACACGCAGATTACAGAATCAATAAAAAAATCCAACAGCTTGAAAGACCCCATGCAAGTCAGCATTATGGCAGGCATTACACTTGTAGACGAACTTTACAAGGAAAAGCAGAAGAACCTTTCATATTCAAAAGCACTGAACAATTCAAATGATGCAGAAGCTGAGAGGCTTACTGTTGAAATGATAAAACAGATAGACAAAGCTCTTTCATAACCTTTATAATAGTGGCATGCAGTCATATTCAATTTGGGTAGATGCAGATTCCTGCCAGTCAAAAGCAAAGGACAAACTCCTTACTACAGCAATTCAATACAAAATACCCGTTAATTATGTAGCAAATAGAAAAATTCCATTTTCAAGGGAAAGTCCTCTGTTTACAATGATAGTCTGTGAGAAAAAAAAGGACGAAGCTGATACATACATAGCACAGCATTGTGCAAAAGACGACATAATAATTACAAGAGACCTACCGCTTGCACAACTGCTTGTCACAGCCGGTCACACAGTAATCAATGACAGAGGCATTATCTTTACACAGAAAACACTAGATAAAATGTTAAAGGAAAGGGAACTGAGCATGCAGATGGCAGCACTTGGAATAAGAAACGGCAAATTCAGCACATATTCAAACGAAGAGCTAGAAAACTTCTGCAAGACACTTGTCCAGCTAATTCAAAAACTCAACTCAAATCTCTGTTGATTGCTTCAATGCGGTCAATTACCTGAAAGAATGCCTCAACAACATCAGGATCAAACTGATGTCCTGACTCTTTGGATATCTCTTTTAGGGTGTAGTCCAAAGGCCATGGATCTTTATAAACTCGCCTATGGCGAAGGGCATCGTAGACATCTGCAAGAGAAACAATGCGCGCCGCAAGAGGAATGTCAGCTCCCGACAATTTTTGAGGATTATTGACAGGCACTTTTGTCTCTGGAATATATTCCATGTAATCAAAGTTATCAGGATAGCCCCGAAAGCCACCGTCCCACCTGTCATGATGATGCAAGCAGACATCAAAAGCCATTTTATCAAGCTCACTTTCTGCAGGTGTAAAAATCTGAGCACCAATGCATATATGTCCGCGCATAACAGCACGCTCATCATCATCGAGTATCCCCTGCTTTCTAAGGACTTTATCAGCAACAGCAACCTTTCCTACATCATGACATTTTGCTGCAAGCTTAAGGTTATCGCGGAACTTATTACGCTCAGCTTCAGGAATATGCTTATTCGCAGCATATCGGTCATATATTTCCAAAGAAAAACACGAAACTCTTTCAACATGTGCACCAGTTTCCCTTGGGTCTCGGTAATTTGCCATCTTTACAAGACGTTCAACCAATTGCTTTGTAAGATATGCATATTCATAAATCTGGACAACGCTTGCCGCAAAGTACGAGACATAAAACTCTGCTTCTTCAGAAAAAGGAATGACATTGCCGTCATCGTCCTGTGCATTGATTATCTGAAGGATGCCCAAAACCCTACCGTTTGTCATGATAAGTGGCAAAGTCAGCATTGATTTTGTATGATAATTAGTATTTTCATCATTATAGCTGTCAAAGTTATAAGGGCGAGGCTCTGTTTTTGCTTCGTCAAGGAATTCATCCATGTTATAAACATCTTTGATGTTGACAGCTTTTTTATACAAAGTGCTATAACCTGAAATGGAACGGGTTGTAGCAACATGAGAGAATGAAACATAAGGAAGCTTTTCCCCAGGAGCAAGCCTTCGTTGCTGAGTATCATTCTGACTGTACTTTATTTTTAATTTATTTTCGCTTTCATTATACTCATAAATAGAGCCTGCATCTGCATTAACAATTTCTCGTGCAGCTGTCAAAATATTTTCCAACAGAATATCTACATCTTTTATGTGACCCAATTTGTCCCTAAGAGTCGCAATCTGCTGCAGTTTCTGACTTCTGACTTCATCATTCATCATGGCTATACCTTTTTACTATATACCTATAATTTTATTTGAAAAGTCTACATTATGCAAGCGTAAATTTTTGCAGCACTGAAAAAAAGATAGGACCTGCACCAATTGCAGAATCGGGTAAAATATGCAAGCCAAATTCTGTTTTTTCAGCATTTTTCAATACTGATTGGATACTTACAGATGCGTTTTCTTCAATTTTTCCGCAAAAACCAGCCATATTTTCTGAAAAAATTTTATTGATTTCATCAGTTGCAATAAGTCGGACATCATCAAATTTCTTAAAAAGCCGTTCAATGACATCATCATTTTCCTTTGAAGAAAGGGCACAGGTTGAATATACAAGATAACCACCTTTTACCAAAAGCCGCCATGCAGACGAAAGCAATGCCCACTGCTCTATTGCAAGCTGCTTTGTACGAGAAGGAGACCATTCCCTTAAATATTTTTCATCAGTCATTACATGCCTTTCACTTGAACAAGGCACATCCAGCAGTATGCGGTCATAAGCTTCTGTTTCTTTTCTGCACCATGTAGCGCCATCACTACAGCTTATAATGATATTTTTGGCACGAGCTTCAGGCAAAGACTGTGCAATTACCTTAGAAAGGCGCATTTTTCTTTCTGCAGAACGTTCATTGCTGTAAAGTACGGCATTATCTGCAAGATTTCCAGCAAGAACAAGAGACTTTCCACCAGGAGCAGCACATAGATCCAAAATCTTGCCAGCATTTCGCACTGGCAAGCATAAAGCAACACAAACACTTGCAGGATCCAGAAAATAAGGCTGACAATCAGACTGGTCATCAGAAAAATCAAGTTTTGCGTACACACTTTCAGACAAAAGAGACATCTTTAAGCATTCCCAACGGTCACCGTACAATTCACGATAGTATGTATCAAAACCGGCACTTCCATGCACTTTTTCACGCTGTTTCATTTAAAATTCTCCCTGTACGATTTCCAAACACGTTCAAACTCTGCAAAACGTTCTTTCTCACTTCCCCTCTGCTCTATCTGGCTTCTTTCATGAACATTATAAGAATTAGCCCTTTCTGAATCAGGTTTAAGTGAGAGGATACCTGCATTTATCTTATACTGAATGACTTTTTTTTCTGCATCAAAGACTTTTTGGGCAAATGACGGATTTTTCTTGCACTCTGCATCAAGAACTTTCAGGACATTAACAAATTTCTTTTCACTAAGCATGATTACATCAACACCGGCATTCAAAGCCATGACACAGGCTTTTTCAGCAGAAAATCCATTGGCCTGCAACGCTGCCATAAAAATATCGTCACTAAAGACAAGACCTTCATAGCCAAAAGAGCTACGAAGCATATCCGTACACCAGAATTTACTCAAGCAGGCAGGAATGCATTCCATTCTTCCAGAATCAGTCTGTTCAGAAAAAGCTTTTACCTTTGCATGAGACATCAATATTCCGGCAGGCTCGGCTGAGGATACAAGAAAAAATGGAATGAGCAACTGTTCATAAACGCCTCTCGCTGACATGGAAATTTCAGGAAGTCCTGAATGAGGGTCTACATTGGTATTGCCAGGAAAATGCTTTATTATGCAGTCTATCTTGCCCAGCCTGTAGGCACGGATGCAGGCAATACTGTACACAACAGTCTTTACCCGATCACCGTAAGACCTCTCATCCAAAAAATCTGCATTTTCTAAAGTCAAAGGCTCTGTTACAGGAGCAAGATTCATGTCAAAGCCAAGTGCATGCATCTGGCGTGCCTGCATGGAATATAAATCAAAAGCCTGTTGTGCAGAATACTTTTGTGCAACAGTGCGATTTGACGGCAATGGTACTGTAAGATTTTTTAGGCGGTTAACATAACCACCTTCCTGATCAACTGCAATATACGGACGGACAACCTTGTGCTCATCACAATAAGAAGCAATGGACGAAGTAAATTCAATTACCTTTTGCGCAGACGAAGCAATATTGTAATTAAAAAAAAGGCATCCGCCTGGCACAACAGGAACAGCCCTGTCCGAATCATTTACCTTAATGTATTCAACAGGAACATAATCAGAATCGCCCTGAATATTTACCAGAAACAGCTGTGAAAGCCGCTGGTACTCAGGCAAAGACAGCAAGTAAGATTCAATGGCAGCATCAGCAGAACTTTTTTCCGCATAAAGAGAATGAATCATGCAGAAAAAAATGACAAAGGAAAAAAGAAATTTCTTCATTGCCCCCAGTATAAACAATCACCCTTTTTTTTACAACAAAGATTTGATATACTGTCTGCATGAAAAAAATCATTATTGTTACAGGTGCTTCAAGCGGACTTGGAGTATGTTTTGCACGTCAGCTTAGCAAAGAAAGTGCTGATTTCAAGCTTCACAATAAAACAGAATGTGCTTCTGATGAAATATGGCTCATTGCCCGCAGACAAGACCGTCTGCAGGAAACAAAAAACATGATTGAGCAAGATGCAACAAGTTACTCAAAGCCAGAGTTCTATCCAGAAGTAAAAATATATCCTGCAGATTTAAGCGGAAAAGATGGAGCTTTCGCCGTAAAAAAAATGCTGCAGGAACATCAGGAAAAAGAAGGAGATTTTCAGATTTCTGTTCTTATAAACAATGCAGGCTTTGGAACTTACGGAGAGTTTGCAAATACAGACACAGAGCGCGAAATGAACATGGTTGAGGTAAACTGTACGGCACTAACAGGCATTGCAGGCTATGCCCTACCGTGGCTCAAAAAAGGTTCCCGCTTAATCAACACAGCAAGCCTTGCATCATTCTTACCATTGGGCAATTTTGCCGTCTATGGAGCAACAAAAGCCTATGTATTAAGTTTTACAGTGGCACTCGCAGCAGAATTAAAAGATAAAGGCATTTCTGTAACAGCATTATGTCCTGGACCTGTAAGCACAGAATTTTCAAATGTTGCATCAAAGGGAGCAAGAAAAGAAGTTCATCACGGTCTTTCGCCAGAAAAAACAGTAGCACACTGCCTTAAAAAATCCAGAAAAGGAAAGCTTTATGCAATCATGGCATTCAACTGGAAGTTTCAGGCAGCAGCAAGCCGTTTTGTAGGACGCTATGCAGGAGCTTGGTTTACATATAAATTCTGCAAACGCCCAAGTAATTGATTTTTATGCGACAAAACTATAGTATGTAAGAATATTTTTTAGCAAAGGACGCCGGCGTTTGCAGCAGATGCTGTCTGCACACTCTAAAGAAACCGTCCTGACCACCATGGAGTATAATTTATGGAAAACCACATTGAAAACAGCACTATAAACTGTGCACTTTTTACGGATTTCTATGAACTGACAATGGCACAGGGCTACTGGAAGCAGAATATGAACCAGAAAGTTGTCTTTGACATGTTCTTTAGAAGAAACCCTTTTAACGGCGGATTCAGCGTATTTGCAGGAATTGAAACTCTTCTTGATTCCCTTACAAATTTTACTTTTACAGAAGATGATATTGCATACCTCAAGGATCAGGGCATCTTTGAACAAGGATTCCTTGATTATCTAAAAGACTTCCATTTTACAGGTGATTTATACTCATTTGAAGAAGGTTCAATCATCTTCCCTCAGGAGCCACTTGTCCGCATTCACGCAAACCTCATTGAAGCTCAGATTATCGAAGGACTCGTTCTTAACCACTGTAACTTCCAGAGCCTCATTGCAACAAAAACTGCAAGAATATGGCTTGCAAGCAAAAAAGGCGGAATCATGGAATTTGGTCTTCGCCGTGCACAGGGACCAGACGGAGCAATGAGTGCAACAAGAGCCTCTTACATTGGTGGAGCAGCAGGAACAAGTAACACTCTTGCAGGAAAGCTTTACGGCATTCCTGTAATGGGAACAATGGCACACTCTTGGATTATGTCATTCCCGTCGGAACTTGAAGCTTTTGAAGCTTATGCAAAAATCTATCCTGAAAAAACAGTATTCCTTATTGACACTTACGACACTCTCAAAAGTGGCATAAAGAACGCAATAAAAGCAGGTGCTAAGCTTGTAGAAAAGGGATATAACTTTGGTGTCCGCCTTGATTCTGGCGACATTTCATATCTTACACAGGAAGTTCGCAAGGAACTTGATAAGGCAGGATTCCCACAGGCATTCATTTCTGTATCAAATGAACTTACAGAAGAAATTATTGAGACACTGGTTTCACAGAATGCTCCAATCGCAAGCTGGGGCGTTGGTACACACATGGTAACAGGCGGAACAGAATCAAGCTTTACAGGTGTATACAAACTGGCTGCACGCCATAATGAAAAGACAGATTCCATGTCACCTGTAATGAAGTTCAGCGACAATCCTGCAAAGTCTACAAACCCTGGCATAAAAAATGTATGGAGACTTTACGACAAAGACGGCATGGCAAAAGCAGATATTCTTGCATTGGAAGATGAAATCATTGAAAAAGGCAAGACTTATCAGTATTTCCATCCGCTCATTGACTACAGACAGTTTTCTTTTGCAGCAGAAAGCGTGCAGCCAATGCTCAAGAAAAGGCTTGAAAACGGAAAACGTCTGCAGCCTCGTCTTACAGATGCTGAGCAGTTGCGCATAAGCCGTCAGAACATGCAGAAAGAAATTGAGATGTTCGACCCATCTTACAAGCGCATTCTTAATCCACACATCTATAAAGTTTCAATGACAGAAAAACTTAAGGACTTAAAGCTTTCATTCATTGAAGAAAACATCAAGAGAGCTTCTCAAAACTAAAAGATAAATAGCAGAAAGGCCTGCGGTGTTTATAATACCGCAGGTATTTTTTTACATATAACAGCACAAGTCATCAAAAAAGCACTGGTAAAACCAAGCTATTTTCACTTACATTTATTTGTGGTATATTTTTTTTATGGGAAAAATGTTGGTTTATCATGGAAGTAATACCCGCATAGAAGTGCCAAAAATTCTGAAAGGTAGACATACGAAAGATTTCGGCGAAGGCTTTTATTGTGCGGTCATAAAAGAACAAGCTGAACGCTGGGCAAAAAGATATGAGCCCCCAATTGTCAATGCTTATTCACTTTTAATAAACGATTCTCTTTCTATTCTTGAATTCAAATCAATGACAGAAGCATGGCTTGATTTTATTGTAGACTGCCGAAATGGGAAAACTCACAAGTATGACATAGTTATTGGAGCAATGGCAGATGACCAGATTTACAACTTTATCTCAGATTTTATGGAAGGAATCATAACAAGAAAACAGTTTTGGAATATGGCAAAATTCAAATATCCAACGCATCAAATTGCATTCTGCACAGACGAAGCATTAAAATGTATAAGGTTTGAATCCAGCGAAGGAGTTTTGCAATGAAAGGACGGGAAGATAAAAAAGAAAATGACATTTTTTTTCTGTGCAGTTTAATTGATTACATAGCACGCAAAACAAAAAATCACCGTAGCACAGTTGTAGACAGTTTAGGAACAAAACGGCTTTTAAAGATTTATGAACTTGCCGACATATACCACAGCGACAATATTGATGCTGTCAGCGATGATTTTATCGAGCAGGCAGCCATACAGACTGGCAATTTTGATAATGTTGCAATGGCAAAATATTCAATTCCAACACACTGGGACATTGGCAAAGTTTACAAGAGACTTGTCCTTGCCATCATGAAAGATGAAAAATGCGATGCCATTACAGCAGTTCAAAAAGCATATAATTCTTTCATCAGCGAAAAAATCGATGACTACAACTCAAGTGTTTTTTACGACAATCCACAGAATATCTTTCTTGCCTACAAGACAGGAACACTTTAGACATAGCCTTTAACAAAAAAAGAGAGTTTCTAATCATACACCCACTTAGAAGTTATTTCTACAACTTTTCTATTTTCAAGTTTTAGATAAAGTTCATACCATGCAAAATTCCGAAAGGAACACTTTACAAAACTTTTCATCATTCCTATAATATCAACATTTATCTCTCATGTCATCTATTCTACACAAACAATTACAAGCTTACCAACAAAACGTAAGCTAGCACAAAACGACCTTCAAACTGCACTATTTACAACTCATTTACTGTAAGGAATCAGTCACCTGTACCACGAGATGGCTATGATACAGCCATATACAACCATATTCATCAAGGGACGGTT
>CAMVHR010000073.1 GCA_947167345.1 uncultured Treponema sp. | reverse complement strand
TTTTATTACGGTGTTTCAAAAGATTTGTACTCGGAAAAGGAATTTATAGGAGCCTATGATGTGGCAACTGAAATTTTGCGTCCAAGCTTACAGGGAAACTTTAGGGGTAGCAAGGTTTCACTTCAAAATGAGGAACAGAAAAAAAGTCTGTATGATGCTTTAAACGGATTTAAGCGTGCTTTTATAGTGGAGGGTGTTCCTAGCGTAAATAAGGATGATGATAAATTCCAGTCTGTGGATAGACTTGTTGATGTTATGGTGGGTGAGGAATTTGCCTTACTGCTTGTAATGAAGTCCCTTCCGTTAAAAGATATTGACAGCCTTAGAAATTCAATTCACAGTTTTTATAATGAAATTGTACCTTATTCCAAGCAGTCAGAACAGAAGTCAAGCGGCACAACTACCGGAACTACTGAAACTAATGGAACCAATTATTCTAAAACGACAGGAGATAGTGAAACATCAGGTAAGCGGATAGGAAAGACTGAAAAAGTAGACGACGATAGGTCTAACTCTGAAGATGGACATAAAGAAAAAAGTAAACATGAAGATGAAACCAATGGAACTAGTTATCAGAAATCAGATAGTACACAGAAAAATAATGGCAGTGCTACTACTATTGAGTTTGTAAAAAAAATGCTCCAGCAGTGGACCAAATATATAGATGAGACGGTACTGCAACGGGTTGATTATGGTATTGGAAAGGGATTATTCCTGACTTCTGCTGCTATTATGGGAAACGATAATGCTACCATATTAAAGCTTAAAAACACGATGAAAGCTGTTTATGGAAGTGAAAACGGAAACCTTATTCCGTTGACTGCATTTGAAATGACTGAACAGGAAAGGGCTTCATTGTGTAATTTTCAGATTCCAGAAATTGCATTTGATGAAGAACTCTCTGCTTATGAGCAGGCTTTAAGAAAAATATGCTTTCAATATTTTACAGATAGCAAAAATGCATATCTAGGCAACTGGATGACATCGAAAGAGCTGAGTCTTGTTGCTGGAATTCCACAAAAAGAAGTCATAGGACTGTCGTTAAAGGAAGAAGTTGAATTTGGTCTTAATGTAAAAAATTGCGAAACACCAATTTCTCTTGGTAATCTTGTACAGAGCGGTAATATATGTAACGGTGAGAATTCCATGCCTGACATTGAAGTTTCTTTAAGTCAAAATGATATGGACAAACACATATTCATTACTGGTACTACAGGCTCTGGAAAAACGACGACTTGCCAACGCCTTTTGCTTTCTGGGGAAGGCAGTTTTCTTGTAATAGAACCTGCAAAGACGGAATACCGAATTCTTAAGGAACAGTTTCCTGATATGCTGGTATTTACTTTGGGAAAAGAAGATGCTGCTCCATTCCGCTTGAATCCTTTGGAGTTTTCAAAGAATGAAAGCATAACTTCCAGAGTTGACATGATAATAGCAAGCATGAATGCATCTTTTGATATGGATGCTGCAATTCCTCAGCTATTGGAATCTGCCCTGTATCGCTGTTATGAAGAAAAAGGGTGGGATATTGGTACAAATAAAAATTACAATTGCGAAAATCCTTTTGCAGAAACTGAAAATTATTTTCCAACGCTTGAAGACTTAAAAAGGGTAATAATACCTCTTGTAAAAGAACAGGGGTTTGACGACAGGCTTAGGGATGAATATATAGGTTCAATAAAAGCCCGTCTGGAAGGCCTTATGGTTGGTGCAAAAGGACTTATGCTTAATACTCCGCGCTCAATAAATTTTTATGACTTGCTGGATAAGAAAGTTGTCCTGGAACTTGAAAATTTAAAAAGTTCTGCTGTTAAATCCCTTGTAATGGGCTTTGTGCTTATGAACCTGAATGAAGCTTTAAAAGATCGCTATAACGATTCCAAGGGAAAGTTTAAGCACATAACTCTTATAGAGGAAGCTCACCGTCTGCTGAGTAAGTATGAGCCAGGGGATAGTCCTAATAAAAAATATGGCATAGAAATTTTTTCGGATATGCTTTCGGAAGTTAGAAAATATGGGGAAAGCCTTATAATAGTGGATCAGATTCCAAATAAAATGACTTCAGATGTCCTTAAGAATACTAATACAAAAATTGTGCATAAGATTTTTGCACAGGATGATAAGGATGCTGTAGGTAACATTATGGCTCTTACCAAAGAACAGAAAGAGCATCTTTCGTATCTGGTTCCAGGTAGGGCTGTAATGGTTCATCCTGGGCTGGAAAAGCCTGTGCAGGTTCAGATTTCTAGGGGAAATGAAAATGATACAGGGCGAGTTCCTCCTAAGGATGGCGAGCTTAGGCAGAGTGTTTTGAAATTCTATGCTTCAAAATATAAAACAGGCATTATACCTGGCTTGGAAAATCTTGAAACAGAGCCAGATATTAACTTTATAGAAAAATGGATTTCTTCTCATGTTACCTTTAAGAAGGAATTTCATAAACTTTGGGATGGTACCAAAACACCTTTGCTTGTAAGAATGTTAAAAGATTATAAGAATAGTTTTGGAAGCATGGATGTTGTTGCAAGTTTGATTACAAAAGATGTTAACTACCGTAAGATGTTTTCGAAATGCTTTGATGACATAATCAGCAATGAAAATTCTACTGTGGCTAATAAGCTGAGTGATATAATAAAATCAATGAAATAATAGGAGGTCTGAAATGATTTTTGCAGCTATAGGAGCTGCTTTTGCAGCAGTTGGAAGTGCTATAGGAGGTGCTATTGGAGCAATTGCAGGGGGAATTAGTGCGGTATTAGGAAATATTGGCATTGCTATAGCAAAGATTGCACCTATGCTAGGTAATATAATGTCAAAGTTTGTTGCACCAATTCTTCAGGCACTTGGAACGCAGGTTCCTGAAAATCCTCAGGAACTTGGACTTAAAATGGAAAAAAGTGGCAAGAAGCTTGAAGATTATGATAATGTTGATGAAATGTTAAAAGATTTGAATAAAATTAAACTAGATAAAGATGAATTAAAAAATCTTAGTCCTGAACGGCAGGCAGAACTTGCTATGAAAGGTGTTTCTCTGGGATTTAAGGCAATAGAGGAAAAAACAGGTATTGCAATGCCAGGTGAGTGTGTTGAGGTTTTGGGAAAGATTTCAGAAGGAATGGATATTGCAGCAAATGGAATTCAAATGGCTGCAGTTCTAAAGAATCTTGCGGAAGAAGGTGTAAAGTCTTTCGGTGATGTTTCTGAATATCTTAAGGGCTCAAATACTGTAGATACTATTAAGATAGGTACGGCTCTTGAAAAATCTCTTGGCAATGCTGGCATAAGTGATCCTGGAAAAGTCATAATGGATGCAAAGAAATGCCAAAGCTTGGAATTGTAGGAAACAAAAATGTCTGGTAAGAAATATATTTTATATGAGTCTGAAAAAGGTTTTCAGCTTTTTTCGATTATGGATGGTGTGGCTAAAATAGAAAAATATAGGGGAGAAGATTTTTACACAGATTCTGATTTTAACAAATACATGGAATGGATTACTTCGTCTAAGGAATCTGAGTTTAATGAAAATTTTTGTTACGTCAGTTGTGTTCAGAAAGATAAACCTGATTTTTTACCAGATATTAACGAAAACTGTGTGTGGACAAAAGAAGATTTTAAATCCTTTTCTGAAAACATTCATGACTCTAATGTGTATGAGTTTCTTATAAAGGATTACGAAGGAAAAGATTATACTTTTATAAAGCAGGTATCTAATCGGATAAAGGATACGCGTACTCTTTATGTTCTATGCGGGGTTTATGAAGGTGATTCTGTTATTAAACAGAATGCGGAAAGCTCTGCAGAAGGTGAAGGAATTATAAATATTTATTATTCTAGTAAGTATAAGAGGAATTAAATATGGAAAAAAAAGAGTTTAAATTATTTAAGGACTTGTTTATTCATGATGAAGAAATATGTGAATATTTTAAAAGTATAATATCTTCTGAATCAAAGAAAAATTCTGTTCCTCTTGATGAATTAAAAAAATTGGAAGATGAAAATGACAAGTTAAAAGCTTCCATATCAAAAATTGAGTCGGAAAAAAAACGTCTTTCGGAATCTTTTAGTTCTTATAAGGCTAATTATGATTGTCTTGATAATATTTATGCATTATATGAAAAACTGTCATCAGAGACAAAAGAGCGTCTTTTAAATGTATTTTCTGGAAAGACAAGTTTGGAATTTTTTGCTGGAGCAGTCCAGATTGAAAATATTCTGACTCTTTGGGATTTTATAAAGCGCAGGATAATAGAAAATGAAAATAATGATGTTGTTGGGCTTTCTGAAATATTCAAATTCCTTTTGACTATGTATAATAATGGTAAAGAAAAGGAAGAGTATGCTTTTATATCTCCTGAAATAGGGGAGTCCTTTGACTCTGACAAACATTATATAGTAGATGAAAAAACGGACGGAAATATTTCAGAAGTTTTGCTTGTTGGTATGTATAATAAAAAAACAAAAAAAACATTCAAAGCTTTAGTTAAAGTAAAATAATGCATAAATAAATTTTATTTTCTTTATAAGTAGCGGAATGTAATATGTTGCTGTATAATTAATGTTACGTATGAAAAATGATGTCCCTAGTTTAGATCAAATAAAAAGGCTTCAGGCTCTTCAAGGGGTGGATGCTGGAGTATTTACCCTTGCTGTGTATTCAACCATAGAAGCCTATTTAAGGAACATGGTTGGCTGCGATTCTGATGCTGACGTTTCTTTTTACGAACTGCTCGAAACTTTCAAAGACCGCTATTCGCGCAATGACTTTAGGGAATCAAAGGTGTGCGGTGACATTAGGCGTAATAAAAAGGTTACTAATATAGTACGCCATAATTTTAAGAATCTGTCTGTAGAAGAAGCAAACTGTGCTGTCTATCTTTTTAAAGAGTTTGCAGAAATTTTTTGCCTGCCAAACTTAAACCAAATAGCTTTACTGACAAGGCGGCTTGATGTTTGGAAGTTGCGAAAAAGTCCTGCCGAAACGGCAATGGAACTTGAAAAGGCAAACCTTGAAATTCAAAGGCTTTCAAAGCAGTACAGCGATATGTCCATAAAAGTTGCTGAATATGAAAAAATTAAGAAGGAACAGGAATGTCTTGATTCTAAGCTGAAAGTCCTGCAACTTGACTATGACCTGCAGATTGAAAAAAACAGGAAGAATAAAGAAAAGATAGACAGTCTTAGAGAGGAAAAACATCTGGCGGAAGAAGAAAACCGAAAGGTTCAGCAGCAACTAAAATCTAAGATGCAGGAACTTTCTGATGTCAGGGACTATATAGAAAACCTTAGGCGCATGTCTGTTTATACTAAGACTCGTTATGATTATGAGCAGGGGCTTGTTCACCTTACAAAGGAACAGGAAGCAATTGTAAATCAGGTAAAATTTGACCATGACTTTCTGGTAAAGGGTAGTGCTGGAACAGGTAAGTCTCTTGTCCTTTTAAAGACTCTTGAAAAACTTTTGCTGCAGAACGAAAGTCTTTTATTTGAAGAACGCAGTGTCGTAAGGCTTATAACATTTAGTCGCAGTCTTGAAAAATACAACAGGTACATTGCCAGCCTTATGTCTATAAAAAGCACAGCCTGCAATGCAAATTCTGTTACAGAAGAAATGATAACTACTTCTGAATTCTTTTTAGGCAAGATTTTAAATGATGCTTTTCCTGATATAAAGTTGACATATTCTGTTGAAAAATGTCTTGAAGATGAACCTTGCATAAAAGAAAATCCATTGGGGAACGATATTTGGGTAGAGCTTGAAAAATTCATACTTCCTAACTTCATATCTGAAATTGAGTACTGCGATAAGAATCCTGACCAGTCTAAAAAAATATGGCAGGCTGTCAAAACTGTTTTTGCTGAATGGGATAAGCATGAAGTTCAGCCTGTGCCTTACGTAATATATAAGCTTCTTCAGAAAATATCTGAAGGAAATTATTCTATTCCTGAAAATCTTAAGGTGGATTATCTTTTTGTAGATGAAGCACAGGATTTAAATGCAGCTTCTTTACGGTTACTTAAGCTTGCTGTTCGCAATTGCATGATTCTTGCTGGTGACAGCGATCAGTCTGTATTCCAGCCTGGCTTTACTTGGAGCAGGGCAGGAATTGACATTACTGAGAATACTAAAATTCTTCATATAAATTTTAGGAGCACCATTCAGATAAATTCTGTTGCAGAAAAGTATCGTGCCCTCATAAATGGTTGTGATGCAGACAATGCTCCAGAAACTTTCCGCATGGGGCCTCCTGTTGAACTTCATGAGGATGCAAGTCCTGAACGTTCGTATGCAAATATGATTGATGTTGTAAGAATGTGTCTTGATAACCTTGGGTATGAGCCTGAAAACATCTGTCTGATTGCACCTAAAAAGAAGCAGCTTGAAAAATTGCAGGTTCTGCTGAAAGAATCTTTAGGTCTTGAAAGTTCTCCTGTAAATTCTGAAACCTTTGACTTTTCAAAGCCTGGCATTGTACGTCTTGCTACTGCACAGAGTTGTAAGGGGCTTGATTTTCCTGTTGTACTTTTCTATATTGACCACAGGGCTCATTTTCTTGATGTCTTTGATGAAGATGTTGCAGACAAAATGAACCGAAACATGATATACACTGCTTTGACTCGAAGCATTGAACTGCTGCATGTATTTATGCCACAAAATGTTTCAGACGGCCCTATCGGTGATTTAAAAAATATTCTAAAAGCTTCTGACTAAACTGATATAAATTAAAAAAATATAGCTTACCAAGATAAGAGTTTTTTCTTTATTCATATTATTCTTAATATATAAGGAATGATATGGAAGAAAAGATTAACTTTATGCCTGGGGATGTACTTGTTGCAAACCGTGGATTGTATAGCCATTATGGAATCTATTGCGGTAATGGTGTTGTTGTGCATTTTGCAGCAGAGTCTGCAAATGAAACTTCTTCTAAAAAAGCATTTATTCAAAAAGTCTCTTTTGAGGATTTCCGCAGAGGGTGTCCTGTTAAGGCAGAAGTAACTGCTAAAAAGTGCTATAGCAGGGAAAAAACTGTAGAGCGGGCGCTTAGTGCTGTTGGGTCTGGAAAGGGAACGTATAATCTCGCCTTTCATAATTGCGAGCATTTTGCCAACTGGTGCAAATATGGTAAAGAAAAAAGCCTACAGGTAGAGCGGGTTATTGCTGGAACTGTAGGCCTTGTGGCTGTCGGTGTAATTGCAGCAGGTCTTGCTGCAGATGATGCTGACATATAGAAATAGTTTTATTGGAGGTGTTTATGTCTTGGAAAACAAAAGATTTCGAAGAAATTGACAGAAGGATTAAAGGTGCCAATGAAAAAACTTTGGCTCTTTATAAGGCAGAAGGCAATAAGGAGATCTTAAAAAAGTACATTGTTACGACTGAGACTCCTGAAACTCTTGCTCAGATTCTTGGTATTAGCATAGAAGAGGCTGATGAACTTATTTACCGTACTAATAGTTCTGAAAACTTTACTGACTGGTGCAGCCATAACTATGAGCTTGAAAAACGCCGCAGACTTTATTCTAAGCATGCTAAGAAAAATGGAGGAAATAAAATGGAGAAGGAAGAAAATAATATGGAAAACGAAGAAACTGTAAAACCAACTGTAGGTCAGGATTGGCCAGAAGGTTATATTCCAACTGCTCAGGATGCTTTGGACTATATTGCAGATTGCAAAAGCAAAGGTATAAACTGTAATGAGGACGTGGAAGATGATTTTGATGGAAACAGCCTTGAGGGAATGATTGTAAAGGCTGCTGATTCTGTTGCAGATGCTATTTGCGGTGTTGTAGGCAAAATGGAATCTGCCATGGATGATGTTATGGATAAGCTTGTAGAAATCTGCGACTAAAGAGGGAGTTATCCTTCCATGAATAAATGCTTTCATGGAAGGATTTTTTTTGCGTTTAATTAACGCCACCTATTAAAGGAACATTATAGGCGGCAAGGGCTTTATTGACATCGTCTATTGTGCAGTAATCTTTTGGAGTAGAATTTTCAAGGCAGAACCTGATTATTATATCGCTTTTGTTGTCATCCAACAGGGCGTACTGTGCGCTTTCCAGTAAATCTTCTGCTTCTTCCAGGTTAAGCTGAAGGGCAAATATAAGTGATATTACGGTGTTTTTTTCTGCCCTTTTCGTTTTTCCGCTTATGATTTTAGAAAAGCAGTCTGGCTTAATTCCTGCCTTGTTATAGACCTGTGCATTTGTCATTTTTTTTAAATTTATGTAATACAGAAGTTTTTCTACAAATCCATCGGATTTTGTGTGTGCTTTTTCAAGTTTTGCTTCAAGTTTTCCGAATTTAGGATGCTTAAGTGGGTTAAATCCGCTGTGTTGTTGTAAAGGGCTTATTGTAGGAATTTCCTTTTTTGAGAGGTCTTTGAAAAGGCCTTCAAAGAGTTTTTTTTCTTTGTATCTTTGATTTATGTAAGAATCAAGTTTAGTGTAGTTTATCATAAACTTTTATTATCTCCTTGCTATTTTTCTAACGATTATATCATATTTTGGTATTTTATATTGCATTTTTTCTCTTATTTTTATGTGGAAACGCAAGCCTTCTGTTGTTTACGGCATGTTAATGCCCTGTTTGTGCCTATAAAACAATTCTGATTTGTGATGATACTTTTATGATTATGGGCTGTTTTAACTGGCTGACTTTTGGCGGTGGAAATGAAAAAGATGCACGAGGAGAAACTTCTTCCATAAAATACGAATAAAACGGAGATTATAAAACAGATAGAGAAATTTAAATGAAAATCTCTGTTTTCTCACAATATTTTTAAAATATGCTATAATTGCATTGGAGGTGTTATATGTCATATGAAGCAGTTATTGAACAAGTCAGAACATTCCCCGAATCTCTTTTAACATCAGTTTCAGCTTTTATTAAGTTACTTAAGACAGAACAGGCTGAAGTTTTTACAGTACAAACAATTCCTCAGACAAAACATAAACAGGCATTTTTCGATTTGGCTGGTAAAATTCATCTTGATTCTTCCTCTGTTACAGAACTTCGTGAGGCAAGTCTTTTAAGATTCTTTTAGATACAAACGTTATAATCGACTTTTGGGATAAACCTACTGATGAAGTAAAGAATGCCCTTGAAAAAAAATGATATTGCTATTTGTGGTGTAATAAAAACAGAACTTCTCCGTGGAAGTAATTCAGAAAAGCAGTTCTCACAAATGGAAGAAGCATTGAACGATTTTACATATTTGTCTTTTTCTGAAAAAGATTGGATTTCTCTTGCAAAGCAATTTATAGCACTAAAAAAGAATGGTCTTGTCGTTCCTTTCCAAGATGCATAGAGACACATTGTTTTTTATACCAGCACTCGTCAAACATCTTTTGTGCTTCATTATCGGTAACTGTATAATCTCCTGAATTTATATCCCATTCTTTTTGGATTCGGAAAGCGAGGTTTATATGCTGTGCCTTTTTTGAAACAAATGTCTTCCAGCATTCTATGAAGTCTTTGTTATCAGCATATACGCTGATAGATATTTTTTGTATAAGGCCTAGCGTGTTTTCTGTAATTCCTTTAGGATTTAGACCATTGGTTACAATTTCAATTTTACTTATATTTCCTAAATCGGAAAATGCTTTAACAGCTGTTTCTAGGTGTTTGGCATTTAATGTTGGCTCGCCACCTAAAATGGCAAGACTTTCAATTTTGATACCATTTTTGCAGAGTATTTCAAGGCATTTTTGTATGTTCTTTTATTATATTATCTGTTAATGCTGGCTTTGGCTGATTAGGGATGAGAAAACCGCATTCAGAGCATCTGAGATTGCATTTATTGTTGATGGAAAGCTCCAATTCGTTTATTGTATATGCCTCTTGCATAATATCAGTATAGCAAAAGAGCATAAATTTTTCATTGACTTTTACAGTTTTTTATTATATCTTTTTATTAAGGGTCAAGAGTGCTGCCTTTTAGTGGTGCGTCGAGGTTTCTCGCTTGGCTCTCTTTTTTTACTCAAAGAGATTTCTATGTATCTTTTGTATGCCGATGATTCAGGAGTTTCATCAAACCCGAGCGTAAAATATAGCGTCCTAGCAGGATTTTCTACATTTGAAAACCAGACATTTTGGATTCAAAAAGCCGTTGATGAAATTATGTTAAAACATACAGGACGAGCGGATTTGGAACTTCATGCAAGTCCGATAAGAAGCGGGAAAGGAATCTGGCGAAGTTTTCCAAAAGACAAGCGTGAATCCATTCTCAAAGATACGCTCAATTACATAAAAGACAACTATCCCCGACAGTTCATATTATTCGGAGCTGTAATAGGTAATTCTTGTGAAGATGTGCCGGAAGAACTTTTTTCTCAACTTACAATCCGTTTTGACAAGTATCTGAAACGAAAATTCTTGAAACATGATGAATCCGCTAGAGGTCTAGCAATTTTCGATAAGACAAAAATGGAAAATCAGTATCAGAACTGGTCCAAAGTCTATCAGACACTCGGCAACAAGTTGAATGAAAAACTAAACAATTTTGCGGAAGTTCCGCTGTTTCTGGATTCCTCAATATCACGTGCCATACAGATTGCTGACTTAATCGCATTTTCTTTGTTCAGAAATTTTGAATACGGCGATGACTCGTATTATTCAATTATTAAAGACTGTTTTGATAAAGAAAATAATCGAGTCCATGGATTGTATGTTTTGGAACTGGAAGAGAAGAACACATAACACATATAAGGCCCCAAGTTGTCAATAGTAATTCTAAAAAAAAATACAGCTTAGGGCTGTTTTTTTTAAGTAAACAGTCTTTCTTGTGAGAAAAAAATAAAGTTCCCGTTCAAAATAAAAAGCAAGGCCTGAATCGCAATTCAGAAAAAGATTCCAGGAAAAGCGTCCTGAATCAAACACATATAGTCGGTCACGTAAAACCTGAAAAATCAGATTTACGGCACGAAGACATTTTTGGAGAAAAGGACGCGAGTGACGCAGCGTCCGCCAAAAATGCCGAATGCCCCTGCGTGAAGGTGAACCGGTACCCATGCCAGGCCTGAAGCAAAAATAAGATGGTCATCATACGATGCCGATAGTTATACGGGCAGGTCAAGGCAGGAACAGTCCGCTTGTTTATTTTCAACAAAAACAAAAATATAAAAAGGCGCAGTGGCA
>CAMVHR010000072.1 GCA_947167345.1 uncultured Treponema sp. | reverse complement strand
AAACAACACCTTTATCTATGTATTCAAGTATTTTTTTCCCTACTTCCCCAGTTTTTCTGGAAAATTCTTCTTTTTTATCTGCTGTTTTATTTTCTTCATCTTCCATACGAACAGACCTCCTATAAACAGATTAACACAAAAGCCACTGAATAGTCAAAATTTTTCGATTAAACAAGCTTACGCCTGCTAAGTTCCTGAAAGATGGCTTTCATCTGATAGACAAAAGAATACAAATCGTTAAACAGCATTTCATTCTTTGAAGCACTGTCCGCATAAACCTCAAGCCTTTTTTTTGCATCGTCTTCATCTTTATGAATGTTTCGAACTATATTCTGAATTCCATTCAGATTTTCAGCAATTGCTCCGCTCATGCGCTCTACGTCAGTATTGTTCGCAGAATTTGTTTTTCTGACTTTATCGAAAGCCTCAAGGGTTTTGTCTGTTTCCTGCGCAAGCTTTAAAAGGGATTCAGTGTTTGTTACAGTCTCTCCTTCAAGCAATGAAATGCTATCAGAAAGCTTATCCATATCCAGAAGAATCTTATCAGTAGATTTCTTCGTGTTTTCCGACAAAACCTTAACCTCATTTGCAATAATTCTAAATCCTGCACCAGCCGCACCTGCATGAGCAGCTTCAATGGAAGCATTAAAAGACAGAAGGTTTGTCTGCTCTGAAATGTTTACAATTTCATCAATCTGTTTCTTTATTTCTTTTGTCTGAATTATGACAGACTCAAACTTTTGTGCATAACGTTTTTGCTCTTCTTCTATCTGTTTTACAGAATTCTTAAGATCTTCTATAGCTGTAAAGATTTGCCCAAGCCTTTCATTGTTCTTTTCTGCCCTTTGTGACATCTGGGCTGCAGACTGTTCCATGTCACGGCTAGTTTCAGAAAGAGCAGCAAGTGTCTTTGCCTGATTTTCAGAAGCATCCCGATCAAGCCCAGAGTTTCCTATATATGATGCAAGGAATTCCGCCCCCACGGAATCTTTTGCAAGATATGACACTAGTGTATCCGAAAGCTCCATTCCGCTCTGTATAAGTTCCTTTATTTCCATATTATTCCCCTATAGTCACAGTAACAAGAGTCTGATTGCAGTGTATTCTGCCTATCTGCTCCCCGTAACATGAAAAACCACAGAATACAGGGAACGTATTGTTATACTTTTCTATAATGCTGCGGCTTATGCCCATGCGTTCAAAGGCAAGGGTTCGCGTTATGCATGTCATGAGAAGAGTAAACTTCGGCTTTGCTATTACAGACTTTATACCAGAACATGTTTCACTAGCCTTTTGCAAGGGATCTCCAATATGCATTAGTTCCAGTGTTGAATTAGGAACAACACGCGCAAAAAGAGATATCTTTTTATCTGGAGAAAATCCTGCAAGAGCAGCAATTCTAAGCTCTCCGTCAAGATAGCGACCAAACGGATTTTCAAAAGTCATGTCTAATGCCTTGGTTTCAGTCACGCCAAGTTTTTCTGCATATACAGACTGGGCTGGTTTTCCATTAAGTTTTGAAATTGTACGTTCAACCGGGTTAGATTCAGTAACAAAAACGCTTTTTCCTGTAGGCAGAAAGATGTCTTCCTGCCTTATGTCAAAGCGACACGAAGTCCTTACAAAAAGGAACACGGCTCCGTCTTGTGTAACAGTTCCGTTGTAACTGACAAAAGTTTTTGGCTGATTTCCAGTGTATCCAGCAGTTCCTCCTGCAAGTTTAAACGCATCATTTTTTATGATGGAATAGAACGTTGAAAGAATAGACTCTTCAGCATTAAAAACACCATTGATAAATGCAATTGCAAATGCATTCTTGCCGGAAGAAGGGTCATTACACCTGATTCCGCATTTTTGAAGGGCATCCTTTATGGCCCGAGAGCTTGTCACAGGGTAAGTACTTCCGTTTTCAACAAGAACGCCAGCAACATGAGATTCTGGAGAGTACATGGTTGTAAGGACAATGCTTGAATTCATGAAGCCCTGGGGAGAAATTTCACCAGCGGTACTTGTTCCCAATAATTCGCTTCTCGGAAACTTGTCTTTTAAAGCTTTTGAAAGAGCCTCAAAATCGTAATCTATGGCAGCCATGAATATGACTGCATGATATGAATCCGTACTTCTCTTTAACTTTGAGCACAGTTCCTGAACAGCGGCTTCAATGCCGACCGCATTAGTGGATACAACTTCCTGTTCCATGCTGGGAAATCCCCCTAAATGTCAGAATATCCAGTATAGTATAAGCCATGTCCTGTAACATTGCAATTTCTTTTTATAGAATCTTTGAAAAAAAATCAATATTGCAAAAGTTCATGCAGTAAACTATTATATCAATACATGACAGCACAAGAAAAACAGAGCATTTTCAATCTTTTTAAGACAGCTGCAAGCTGGACACTCGGATATGAATCCACAGATTTTATGATAAATCAGCAATTTAAGGATGATGTGCTCATTAAGAAAAAAAAGGAATCACTAACTGGCATTGCTCAAAAAGTTTCATCATGCAAAAAATGCATCCTTGGAACAACACGCATAAACGTTGTACCGGGCGAAGGAGTAGAACATCCTTATGTCATGGTCATTGGGGAAGGACCTGGAGAAGAAGAAGACAAGACTGGCAGACCTTTCGTTGGTAAAGCCGGTCAACTGCTTGACAAAATGCTTGCATCAATAAACCTAGACAGAGAATGCAACTGTTACATTGCAAATATAGTAAAGTGCCGTCCGCCTCAGAACAGAACTCCTCTTCCACAAGAAGCTCAGGCTTGTTCTGAATACCTAAAGGCTCAGATCGATACCGCAAAACCAAAAATGATTCTTGCAATGGGAAGGACAGCTGTACAAAACCTATTGCAGACATCAGAAGGCATAAACGCGCTCAGGGGTAAATTTTTGGACTACAAAGGCATTCCCCTCATGGCAACATACCATCCCAGCGCATTGCTCAGGGACGAAAGCCTCAAACGGCCGGCATGGGAAGACTTAAAGGTTTTTCGTGCAAAAATGGAAGAATCATTTCCTGAATACAAAAACGCTTTTAATGAAAAACATGCACAGGCTGGCAAGTGATGTTTTATGTAGAAGTTGCCGTCAATGTTCCTCTGAATCAGACTTTCACATATAAGTGTGACGAAGACATTCCTTTGGAAGAAACCTTTGGAAAACGAGTTGAAGTAAGATTTGGCAACAGAAAGACAACAGCTTTTATTGTTTCTGCCTCAGAGAAAATTCCTGTTGACTGTGCGGTTTCAGCCGACAAAATCCGTCCACTCACACGTTTCATTGATGAAAAACCTATTCTGACAAAAGAACTTTATGAAACGGCAAAATGGATGAGCAGCTATTACATAGCATCCATCGGCGAGGTAATTTTTTCAATGATTCCGTCCGGCAAACGGGAAACCAATTCATCAGGATTCGGTTTTGCAGAGGACTATGAATTTTCTGAAAAGCTAGAATTAAGTGAAGAACAAAAAACTGCTGTTGAAGGCATATTGAATAATGAAGATGGAAAATTCTATCACTACCTTTACGGCATGACAGGAAGCGGAAAGACAGAGGTATTTCTTTCTGCTGCAGAAAAAATAATGGAAAAGGGTCAAGGCGTAATCTATCTGGTGCCAGAAATTGGTTTGACACCTCAAGTTGTAGAATCTGTAATAAAAAGATTCGGAAACACGGCAGCGGTCATACATTCAGAGCTTACGCCAAGTCAGCGGCTGCGAGAATGGAAGAGAATTCTTTCAAAGGAAGCAAGAATTGTTGTTGGTGCGCGAAGTGCTGTCTTTGCTCCTGTTCCTGATTTAGGACTAATAATAATAGACGAGGAGCATGACGGTTCGTACAAATCAGGTTCCTCGCCGCGATACCATGCAAGGCAAGTTGCAATGCACCGCTGTGCATGTTTAAGAATACCGTTGGTAATGGGTTCTGCAACGCCATCAGTCGAAGCATATCATTCAATGCAAAACGGGGTCATAAAAAAACATGTCCTGACAAAAAGGCTTGCAGGCGGAACGGTTCCTGAAATCACCGCAGTAAACCTTAGTCTTGAAAATTCTAAAGATGAAAGCATATCAGCACCTCTTTTTAAGGCAATGCAGGAGACTCTTTCACAAAAAAGACAAGCAATCCTATTCCTCAACAGAAGAGGATTCACGCATTTTTTCAGATGCAGTACATGCGGTTTTGAATTAAAATGCAAAAACTGCTCGGTATCCATGACATATCATAAAAAAGAAAATCGTCTGCGATGCCATTACTGCGGATATTCAGTTTCTCCGCCTCAGCAATGTCCAGAGTGTGGTTCTTTGGACATTGGCTACTCAGGTTTTGGAACGGAATACATAGAAAATGAAGTCAAGGCAAAGTTTCCCAATGCAAAAGTAATAAGGATTGATACCGACAGTCTTTCGCACAAAGGAGAATTAAAGGAAAAACTGGATGCCTTCAAAAATGGTGAGTACGATATCATGCTCGGTACGCAAATGGTAGCAAAGGGCTTGAATTTTCCAAAACTTCAGCTTGTCGGTGTAGTTTTGGCGGATACAACGCTGCATCTGCCGGACTTTAGGGCTTCAGAAAGGACTTTTTCGTTAATTACACAGGTTGCAGGACGGGCAGGACGATATTTTCCAGACGGAAAAGTAATTGTGCAAAGCTTCTCGCCAGACATGAGCCCCATAGACATGGCCGTACATAACAAAACAGATGCATTCTATGAAAATGAATTGCAGCAACGGAAAGTACTTCTGTTTCCGCCTTATACACGACTTTTGCGTTTTGTTTTCCGCTCTGCAATCGCCAGTGCCGCAGAACAGGCCGCTCAGGGGGCATTTAAGATACTTGCAGATACAAGAAAGCCAGACGTAGAAATTTTAGGACCGGCAGAATGTCCTCTGGAAATGATTGCAAAAAATTATAGGCATCAAATTCTTTTGAGGGGAAAATCTATCAGTTCACTACAAAAGATGGCGGCAAACCTTATATGGAATTACAGTCCACGACAAAACGTATACATCGAAGTTGATGTAGATCCAGTCAACATGCTTTGACTAGCACTGTCTTATGCGTGGCGTCGCACACCGTCAAATTTTATTGTCCATAAAAACAAACCTGTGGGAGGAGCCGTCATGAGTGCGCGACTTCTGTCGCAACTGTCAAGTATTTCCTTAAAGAACAAAGGGGGCTTTCCTTTCTGCTCACATTGAATGAGAGTTCCTGTAAGAGATCGTATCATGCGCCATAAAAAGGCATTTGCTTCAATTTCAAAAACAAGGACATCTTTATCGAAACTATCCACAAAGAATCTTGCGCTGTCAATATAGCGCTTTGTTGAAATGCTTTGATCACCAGCGGCAGAAAAAGTCGCACAGTCCAGTTCTCCGTGCAAAAAGGAACACATTTCATTAAGCTTGTCTATGTCTGGGCGATTGGGAATATACCACACAAATCTTGTGTCTTTTGCAGGAGGAACACTTCCAGTACGAATAAAATAGAGGTACATCCTGGATGTAGCAGTAACACGGGCATTAAAATCATCATCAACCTTTTTGGCATCCATAATGCGAATATCTTGAGGCAAAAGGCCATTTAAGGCACGAACATAATTTTTTTCAGGAATTGAATCTACAGGAGAAAGAAAATTAGCAGCCTGCCCTGCTGCATGAACCCCGCTATCAGTCCGTCCGCTTCCATACAGGTTTATATGGCTGCGGAACATTTTCTCCAGAGCACATTCTATTTCTCCCTGAACAGTACGGACAGGCTGACCGCCAGCAGATTTATCTTGCCTTTGCCATCCACAAAAATCCGTACCGTCATAAGAGATTGTAAGGAGTATATTAGTCATCGTCACCAAAAATATTGTTTGAAGAAAGCTCTTTTGACATGTCGTCATAAAGATTCTTTGCCACTTCAAGCAATGGTCCCGGCTTTTCCTTACTTGACTTTCCCAATCCGAAAAGTCTTGCTATGGCACTCTTAAATTCGCTCAGCTTTTTAAGACGCATGTTTTCATCGTCATGCTGACCATATTTAAATTCCAAAAGGCCGCAAAGATACAGAACACCATCATAGCCGTAATTCTTATCCATATCAGGGCCAAGATATGAAAGTGATTCTATTGATTCAAGACGAGCAGTTTCATTTACCATTGTCTGCTGATAGAAGAAAAGTGCCTTGCGATAGAACACTTCAGCAATATAACCGTAATTATGATCAGGACATACTGTATCCAAATCCTTGCACAGCCATGCAAGCCGCAAAGATGTCATAGCCCGTTTAAAAGATGGAGCATAGGCAAGGTCTACTTTTTCGTAGCATAATAAGGCACTGTAGTATGCGGCAGCACCATCAAAAAGATTTCTATTACCTTTTGTATTAAAATACGGGAATATTGTTTCAATCTGTTTTTTACGGTTTTCTTCATCATCACGAATGCGGTCAAGAGAAGCAGTGTCTTTTATTTCATTAAAATCTTTCCAATAAAATGCTGTATTGCAGAACGGACAAATGCCAACATCATAAATCAAAGGATACACTCTGCCGAATTTCTTTGAAGGTTCAAAGATGCGATGAAGCTCATCAGTAAGTTTTCCCGCAATCATACGACCGCCGCCCTTATGCATGACTTCCTGATCAAACATTTTCCTACATACAGGACACGTAACCTTTTCTTTTGTCCAATATGTTATCGAAGGCTTTTTTTCGCCTTCGTCAACCTTTGAACTCTTTACCATACATTACCCCCGCTCTATTATTACGTATGCAACAGCATATTCTTTTTCATGACTCAAAGACACATGGACCTGGGCATCTTTTCCACAATTTTTTTCAAGCTCAGCAGCCGCATTTCCAGTTACTTTCATAACAGGCTTTCCATCGGTATCTTTTTCTATATATATATCGGTAAGTTCAAATCCTTTCAAACCAGTTCCTAATGCTTTTGAAAAAGATTCTTTTGCAGCAAAACGAACGGCATAATATTCGCACTTACGCTGCATGCTACAAGACTTACTTGCCATGATTTCATTCTGATTGAAAAAACGGTTGATAAGAGAATCATTTTCTACCCATTTTGAAAAGCGAGAAACTTTTACAATATCACATCCAATTCCATATATCATCTGTACAAATCCATTCAGAACGCAGTTTCATCAGGTTCCACTTCAACATTTTTGCGGATAGCCTTTACAGATATCGATTCCAGTGTCTGAGATACAACCTGTACATTTTCCGGTGCAAATACAAATATAGGAACAAGAAAATTGCCTTCCCCATCAACAGCAGAACAATTTGCACTTGCAGAAAAATCATTTTTCTTCAAGTTTTCTATATCAAGGAGCTTACCCCTTATTGTTATGTCCATTGAAGGAGCTTTTGTTACTATCGAGTAATCAGAATCAAGGGAATCATATTCAACAACTAGACCTGTGATAGTCTTTCTTTCTGATATTGACTGAATGTCAACATTTACAATAACGTATTTATCCGAAACATCAACAAAACTGTTTATGTCAGAAAGAGCCACCTTTTGCTCAGAAACATCTTTAGAAACACCATCAATACTAACAGCTTCGGTCTGAACACTTTCAAGATTTTCAATGACGCTCTTAGGTCCATGAACTTCAACCGTTGTCGGCTCAACAGTTACAGACACCTGTTCGTATCCATGGGCTGGCTGACCAAAGATTGTCGGCACAACCTTTACAAAGCCCATCATTTCTTCTTCAACTGAAAGAGTAATCTGTTCAGGTTTTACAGAAATTTGTAACGGATGCAACTGCTGCAAAATTCTTTCATCAGGTATAACTTCTACAAAAAAATTATAAGAACCGGCTTTTACTTTAGAGCTTATGTCCACATACGCAGAAAGATTGTCGGATGATATATTGGCAAGTGTGTTCCTGTTACCTGTAAGAGTCACTTCCACAACCCTTGGAACTTTTGAGCCTGTCTCAACCATTATTACATCTGACGACTTAATATCAAGAGGAACCGTGTATGTTTCGGAACCGAAAGCACTAATCCGATAAAAAACACAAATCAAGAATGCTATAAAAATACAGGTAATCTTTACAGGCAAATCAGAAAATAAGACTTCCTTAAATTGCTCAAATTTTGATTTTCCTGCTTTGCCAAAATCATCTCTGCTAGAATGTCTTCTGTTCATCTATAGAATCCTCTATTATTTTATCTTCCTGTCTGATATTTAATAATTTTTCCAAAATACGGACAAGCTCGCTTCTCGTAAGGTCATAGTGCAGCTGAGAATCATAAGCAAGGCTGATTGCTCCAGTTTCCTCACTGACAACAAGCGCAACAGCATCACTAACTTCACAAATACCAAGGGCGGCTCTGTGGCGAGAGCCAAAAGTTTTTTTAATGTCATATTGCTCGCTCGGAGGTAAAAAACATCCAGCCGCAATTATCCGCCCCTCACGGACAACACAAGCTCCGTCATGAAGAGGTGTATCATGTCCGTAGATTGTAACCAAAAGAGCTGAAGAAAGATTTGCATCAAGCCTTGTACCACCACTCTGCATGAAGTTGTCAAGCTTTGTCTGACGCTGGAATATAAGAATCATGCCACGTCGCTTTTTTGAAAGCGTGTCTGCCGCTATCAGAGCCGCATCAACATAGGTGTGCTTCGTTTTTTTTCCTGGAGAAAAAATATTGGTCTGCCCCAATTTCAAGAACATCTTTCGGACTTCCGGCTGGAATACAATTGCAAAACCGACTGCAAAAACCAAAAGTATTTTATCAAACAACCATTCAAGAGTTTTTAAGTTAAGGATTCTGACAAAAAAATAACAAATTCCAATTAAGATGCCAGCCTTTAAAATCTGGGCAGAATTTGTTCCCATTATGATTTTGTATGCCTTGTACAATAAAAAAGACAGGATACCAATTTCAATAATAGGCTTTAAAATTTCATCATAAACATTCAGTACATATTGCAGATGTTCCACAAATTTACTCCATCAGTAATTTTAACACGTCAAGCGTATTACGGCAAGGTTTTACATCATGAACACGTACCATAAATGCACCTTTTATAATGGCAATCAGGTCAGCAGCCAAAGTACCATAAAGCCTGTTTTCTACAGATTCTCCTGTCATTTCTCCAATACAAGTTTTACGTGACAAAGCCATAAGCACAGGATACCTTCCATTGCACAACTGTCCGCAATTTGAAATCAAAACAGAATTTGCTTCAAGATTTTTTCCAAAACCAATGCCAGGGTCTACAATAATCTTATCTTCCTGAATTCCTAACTTTCTGGCAAAGCAAGAGCGTTCATCAAGATAATTACTGACTTCCGCAAAAACATTTTTATACGAAGTATCTTTCTGCATGTTCTGAGGGATTCCCCTTTTATGCATAAGTATCACAGGAAGTTTTTTTTCTGCAGCAAAAACTCCCAATGACTCATCATCTTCGAGAGATGAAATGTCATTAACGATATCAGCACCTTCATTATAGGCAGCCTCCATAACGGCCTTGCTGCGTGTATCAACGGAAACAGGCACGGAAGAATGCTTTCTTATTTCGTGCAGAACAGACAGTATTCTTTTTATCTGCTCCTGCTCAGAAACATATTCCGCACCAGGTCTAGTAGATTCACCTCCAATGTCAATAATGTCAGCCCCTTCATCAATCAAAGCCAGAGCTTTGTCAGCTCCACCACGACTACCAGAAAAAAAACTGTCAGGCGTTGAATTTACAATTCCCATAATGAAAGCAGGTCTGTCTGTTTTAATAGTCTTGTTGCTTAATTTTAATATTTGACCATGCATTACTTTTTTCCTATATCAGAAAGTATGGATTTTACAATAAAATCCGAATCAAGTTCAGCCTCTTCAAGAATTTGGGCACGTGTACCGTTTGTCGTAAAATGATCTGGAAAAGCAAAAATTCGTGTTTGAATATCAGATGTATAGACGTTTTTATGTAAGACGACATCCAGATATTCGCTTATTCCTCCAATCCGAACGCCATCCTCTACAAAAACGACAAAATTGTACTGACGGGCAATTGAAATAAAATAACTTTCATCAAACGGCTTTATAAAGCGGAGAATAAATATATCGGTCGGTATTTCCTTGAGCAACAAAGATCTTGCTGCAGTACGGACTTCACTGTAAATGCTTCCTGTACAAACAAAAAGAATATTTTTTACAGATTTTCTTTTCTTTTTTTCCAGTTCATAAGAAAGTGTAGCACTGACAGCGGGAGCATAATCATCATTACGCAAAAGCAATCCGCGTCCAACATGAATATCTTTTGAAAATGCAGGTATCTCCGACGGACAAGAAAGCTTGGGCCAGCGAATTGCAACAGGACCATTTGCGGCATGTACGGCCCAATCCAAGCAAATTCCCAAATCATTTTCACTTACAACGGATAATATTGTAATATTAGGAACAGGTCGCAGAAGACTTATATCAAAAATTCCCTGATGAGTTTCTCCATCAGAAGGAACAGCACCGCAGCGGTCAAATACAAATACAACATGTCTGTTCTGCAAGGCAACATCTTCTATAATCTGATCAATGGAACGCTGTATGAATGTGGAATAAATGGCAACTACAGGAACAAGACCTCCCGCAGCAAGACCTCCGGCAAATGTCACTGCATGTTCTTCAGCAATGCCTACATCAAAAAAACGTTCCTTAAAGTGTCTGGAAAAAGCATCCAAGCCGGTTCCTTTTGACATTGCAGCAGTAATTGCAGTAATCTTTTCATCTTTTTCAGCAAGGGCAACAATCTTACGGCTAAACGCTTCTGTGAAACTGAGCGTATCAAATTTCTCCATTACGCCGTCCATTATATTAAAAGCCCCTACTCCATGGAACGAAGCAGGATCATTTTCTGCAGGACTATAGCCTTTGCCTTTCTTAGTAACAACATGCATGACAACAGGTCTTCTGATTTTTTTGACACGCAGCAGGGTACGTTCCATCTGTTCTATGTCATGTCCATTTAAAGGACCGACATACTCAAAGCCCAAATCTACAAACAGGTTGTTGGTAAGCAAAAGTCCTTTTAAGCCACGCTTCATTCTAAAAATAAGTTTTCCCACAAACCTGTTGAAATAAGGAATTTTGTCTACAAATTTGTCAATTTTGTACCTGATAGTCTGATAAGGCACTGACATTGTAAGGTGAGAAAGATAACGGGATATAGAGCCCGTATTTGGACTTATTGACATCTGATTGTCATTTACTATTACAATCAGATTTTCTGCAAGCTGTCCGGCATGATTCAAACCTTCGTAAGCCATGCCCCCGGTAAGAGCTCCGTCACCAATAACAGCAACAACTTTATCATTTCTACCTTGAAGTTTCCATGAAGCAAGAAGACCTAAAGCAGATGAAATTGAAGAAGACGCATGTCCTGCATCAAAATAGTCATGGGGACTTTCTGAAATTCTAGTGAATCCCGACATGCCGTTTTTAGTGCGCAAAGTTGAAAATATATCGTATCGCCCTGTCAAAAGCTTATGGGGGTAAGACTGATGGCTGACATCCCAGACAATGGCATCTTGAGGACTGTTAAATATTCTGTGAAGGGCTATTGTAAGTTCTACAACTCCAAGATTACTGGCAAGATGTCCTCCATTCTGTCCGACAACTTCAATAATCTTGTTCCGCATTTCCTGTGCAAGAATTTTTAATTTTTTTTCTGGTAGTTTTTTTAAATCATCAGGAGAATGTATTGTTTGCAAAAGCATGAGCAACTCCTTAATACCAAGTTTAAATTAAAAAAGCCGGGAAAGACCCGGCCGCTAAGGATTTACATCCTCTGATTCGGTGCATAACAGTTACACAATTACTTGCTTCTATGACGATTACGTCTAAGCATCTTCTTACGCTTATGTGTAGCTATTTTTGCGCGCTTTCTTTTCTTTCCACAAGGCACGATAGGACTCCTTCAAAATAAGTGATTCATATTATGAATTGTTTTTAAA
>CAMVHR010000071.1 GCA_947167345.1 uncultured Treponema sp. | reverse complement strand
TTTCACATCAGTAAAAACAAAACGCAACCTAGACTGTTCTAGATTGCGTTATTTCATTTTTTCTCGACCATTTATACGGATTATTGCAATCTGGAACACTCTAAGAACGGCCCATTCCTATATTCTTATCGTTAGTTTTTTCAAGAGTTTTCTGAGCTCTGTATGCTTTATATTCCTGGTCTTTAACCGGCTTTAATGTTTCTACAATTTTTTTAGTAAGTCTAAATGGCTCAAACTCTTTATCAATATCAAGAAGTCTGTTTCCGCCATCTTTCACCTGGTTCCAGACTCCTGAAAAATGATTCTGAATTACATTGCAGGTGCGGACATATTTTTCTTCCTGAAGGTCCTTTATAGCCGTATTCCAATAATTTACATCAGTTTTTATGCGGTTATAATCATTTTCCCATTTTGTGATCAACGAGTTCTGATGGACTCTATAGTCAAAGTAATCTCGATATGATTCTCCATCTGCTGCATAATATGTATGTCCGAAAATATTATGACTTTCCTTTTCAAGCGTAGGTTTTGAACCAAGACCATTAAGCTTCCTTTTATCCATATCCCTTTGTTTTACAAAAAGATCAATAATAGGTTTGCTCTGCATTTTTACCCATTTTGCCCTAGCCTTCATTTCTTCGCTTTTAAGAATTTTGCCATACTCTCCTACTGCATTATCAACATAAGAATATCGCTTTTCATAATTCTCCATGAACTTATTCCATTCAACCGGTGTCATATCAACAATTCTGTGATAAAGCTTAGTATCTTCAATTCTGAATTGCTTCTGTTCAGGAATGGCCGGTTTCTGTTCTACTTTCTGAGTCTGTTCAGCTTTCTTTTGTTCCTGAAGATTCTTAAGTTCAAGTTCTCGTTCATTTACAGTTTTCTCCTGGAACCTGAATACCTTGAATATTCTGAGTGGAGAATTTGCAATAATTTCTGCAGCCTTCTCTTTTATCTTTGTGAAAACTTCCTTTATTTTCTTTGCCCATTTAGCAAGACTAAAACCTGATACTTTCTCTCGAACATCTTCAAGATCACTCTGCTGCTTTTCATTCTCGGAATCAAAAACCTCATTTTCCTTGCGGTTATGGAACATTTCAATTTTTGAAACAACTAGAAGAGCATCATCTGTATGTTCGTATTCAAGTTCTGAATACATGGTCTGATCAATGACAATTTTGATTTCACTTTCTTTTTCATTGCCATATTTAATGTCCTCAAAGATTGCAAGTTTTTCAGCTTCTTTCTGAACAACTTTTCTACGAGGCTCAAGAACTTCGTTACGATACTTATTGAGATTTTCAAGAGTTTCAATTTCCATAATTTCTTTACGGATTTTCTCAATCTCCTGCTCTGTTCGTTCAGATTCTTCAATCTCTTTGATGAGACTATTACGTTCTTTAATGAGTTTCTGATATTCAGGATCATCCTTAAGAGTAGCTTCAAGTTCTTCCTCAGAAACATCCATTTTTGAAAAATCAATCTGTGCTTCTGGTTCAGGATCTCTTTCTGCAGACAAGTCGGCCACTCCTGAAAGAGTTTCTTCAAAATTGATTTCATTGTCTGACAACATAGGATCTTCTGCTGCAGCATTCTGTTCAAGTTCAGTTGTCTGAGAATTCACTTCTGCAGCTTTTGCATCTGCCTGGTTCTGTTCACTGCGATATTTTTTTCGCTTTGTTTCTTTGCCTTTCTTGGCCATTCTGTGAGCTTTTCCCATGTGCTGCTGAGCTTCACGGTCCAGTTCCTGGAACTTCTTTTCAAAACGTTCGATGCGTTTTTTGTTTGGTTTTTCCTTAGCTTCTTCTTCATCAAGCCAGAGGTCAACCTCTTCTCTTTGTTCAGGAAGAGTCTTTTCGCTTATATAAATCCATTCATCAGGATGTTCATCATAAAGTCTGTTCAAGACTTCCCTATGCAATTCATCCTGATTTTCATAGTCATTCTTTATTTCTTTTTCAATCTGATCATATTCTTCCTTATGTTTTTCAATGAAAATCTCATCAAACATAAGATTGTTTTCTTCTGCCCAGGATCTGCGGATTACTTCCTGCCAGTAGGTATGATCATTGGATTCACGGTCTTTAGTAGTCCATCCGGTTTTATCCATTTTTCGAGTTGGGATTAAAAGATGTGCATGGTCATTACTGTTTGAAGTTCCATCCTCTTCAACATGTCCGTGATGTTCCGAAACATCAACACTAAGTCCCCTGCTCGTCCAGTTTTTTTCAATCCATCTTTCAAGAACTTTTCTATTCTGTTCAGGAGTAAATTCTGACTGATAGGCTAAATCAATTGCCCTGGCAAATTGAGAGTTTTTTCTGTTTTCTTTTTCTTCAACAAGATTCCAGAATTCGCCGTAATCATCACGGCCCTTTTTGTCCTTTTGGACCTCTGCCCAGTCAGGATGATCTGCAGGCAGATAACGATGATTATAGACTGCCTTGTCCTTATGGTAAGTATGATTCCATTCAAGGCCAGTTGTTCGGTCATAGACACATGATCTTGTGTTGTAGGCACAAGCTGCAGTCGCATCTTTTCCGCCGGATCTTTTTACAATTTTTCCACAAAAATGATAAAGCATTTGAACCTCCACAAAAGATAAAAGTAGGTGTCGGGAGTCCGAGATTCCTGACGCAAGTTTCCAAAGAGGAAGGCTCTTTGGTCCAGAGGAGATTTTCAAGCGAAGCAGAACGGCGGCCGCAACAACCGGCCAGAGTGATGCTGAACGCAGAAAATCGTGAGGGTGGATAACCCTCTAGGGTCTTGGGAAATAACCCCAAGTCGCTGAAAGCCAGGCCATTTTGTCTGGAAAGTCCTTTTGGGGACTTGTAAGACTGAACCGGCTGGAAGCGAAATCTAGGCGCGTGGGAGTGAATTGCCAAGGGCAAGAGACCCCCACCAAAACCCCTTGCGGGTTTTGACTGAACAAACTATTTTAGGAAAGCAAAGCGAGACTAAAATAGTTTGTATCAGTGCGCCTTTATCTAATTTCATTAGCTAAAGGGTCTTTTATAATATACTAAGATATTTCTAAAACGGCAAGAAAACAGAATTGTTGTTCTTCATTTTTGCAAAGAAAAGCATTATATTATTAGTGATGGCAAAACTTACTGATGAACAAATTGACAAGCGGATTGAAGATTACAAACAAGAAACAAAGTTCCGTGAAGTCCAGAAAAAACGCAAGAATCTCAGAAAAGAACGGCTGCAGAAAGATGCAAAAAGAAAGGCCGAAAACAAAATAAAATATATTTTGGGTGGAATTATTTTAAGCATCTGGGGATATAAAAAAGTTTTCCAGTTGTTTGAAAAAACAAAAAGTCTCCGGCCGCAGGACCTGGAAGCGATCAATAAGTTCAAGGAACTATTTGCTGCAGAAATTGAAGCTCAGGATAAACTGATAGAACAAGCAAAAAAGGAGAATCAAAAAAATGCCGAAAGCAATTAAATATTACAGTGATGAAGAACTCGAACAGAAACTAAAGGAACTTGAAAATCTAAAAGCTCAGCGAGAAAAAGAAAAAAAGGAACTCCTGGACCGTGCAAAAATCGCCTACATGGATAAGCTCATCGCTGATAAAAAAAATGATTCTCAGTTCAATCAGGCAATGAATCAACGCATTGTAAAAATGATTGAAGGCCTGACTTCAAGAAAGGACAAAGAAACAAAAAAAGCCTTAGAAGAATTTCTAAAGCTTTTCCCAATTTCCAATAACTAAAAAAAATTATCTCTCGAACTTTTCTTGTTCCTCACGGATTCGAAATTTCTTTTTGGTTTCCCACGCAATTACATCATAAGAAAGCTCGTCATATTCCTTACGTTCTTCCGGAGTCAAACTTTCATGCAGAATAAAAGTCTTGTTATCAAGATCCTGAATGCGTCGTTTTTTTTCTGCAATCTCTCGTGGCGGCCGGCCGCCAAATTTTCCGTTTGCTTTTGAAGATACTGCTTTTTTGGGAGAAGCTTTTCCTCTGTTCTGATAAAGAATCTCATTTGCAGACTGCAGGGATACCATTTCTCTTGCAATAGCTTCTGCCTGATGGAAAAGCTGATCCAGTTTTTCACTATCCACATAGATCCGGCTCTTCCCTTTCGTCATATCATAAAGTGTCTCAAGTCTGGCCCTAAGCTGATCCGTTTCCTTTGCAAGATTCTCAATATGGCCGTCCATCATCTGTTTTACTGATTCCATAAATAAAATTGTAACCTATTTATATAGGTTTCTCAACATAAAAACAAATAAAGATCAGTTCAAAAAATGAACTGCAGAGTCCAAATTCTGAACTAAAACAGTTCAAAATTTGGACCCAATAATAATTTAAATAATAATATAAATAAGCTGCTGCAAAATCTAAAACATTAAATCTATATATTTAGGTTTCTCAGAAATAAAAATATGTCTGAAAATCAGACAAGGGGTGTCCGGAATTCAGACATACCCCCGTCCGAAAATCGGACCCAATAATATAGCTAATAATATATTTAAGAGCAGCAACAGCAGCTCTTTTATTTATAACTTAAATATTTAGGTTTTTATGATGATTTTTCAGAACATGGTATAAATTTTTCATGAGGTATTTTTCTGTCATTTTGAAATCTGTTTGATATATCCTGGGGAAGTGTCCCCAGACCCCACCTGCCGCGGTGATGCTTTGCATTACTCTTGGCCTACATGATTATTTTTAGGATTTTTAAATTTCTTAGAAAACTTGAAAAGAAACTTCCATAACGTTCTTGAAGGCTCAGGTGGTGAATTAGGCAAATTCCGCTCCCTCGTACTAACTTCAAAATGACAAGTTAAGAAGCGTTCTGAGAGTTGAGAACATGCCAGAAGGATTTCATAACGTCCTCGTTAGGACAGTATGGAGCCATCAGGCGTCAATCACCTTACCCCCCTTCGTGATTGGCAGACATAACTTTATCGGCTAAGGTTTAGCCGCAATGCTCAGCGCTTTATGCCGTTCTCCGCACGCTGTTAAGAAACTAGATTGGATCCAGGTAGCGTAAGGGATACTCCTCGCCTTGTCGTTAGGATCAAATACATACTTTTAAGATTTCTGTCAGACCAGGTCCCACCCTGCCCTGCTAATTCCACCACCCATCGCATTGTTCCCCTCTGTGGATGTTCTGAAGCTCGTTTCCCCGACGGTCTGATGTGGATAAGAAACTTGCAGCTGCTTCTTATAGCGTTTTCTGCAGCCTTTCTGTCAGTCTCGTTTCGCTATTACGGATTCCCCTGGCAGAAAATCATTGCAGACATAATAGCAAACGAGTTTTTTGAAAAAATTGAAAAGTTTTGCTTAATAGGTTTTAAACGTTTTAAAGGTATTAGGAATTTTAGAAAATTCTAAATCCTTATAAGACAAGGACTTACGAGGGGTAAATTTATTTTTTGCGCATTAGGTTAGGTCCGTTTGCGCATTAGGTTGGGTCTTTTTGCGCATTAGGTTGGGTCTTTTTGCGCATTAGGTTGGCTCCTTTTTTGACTTTTTTTTCCTTCTTTGCATCGATTTTTTCTTTTCTCAATTTCATAATATCATCAGGATAATCAGCCATTTCATATTTGATGTAGCATTCCTTTAATGCTGCATAGCCATATCCCTGAATCTGCTCGTCTGTAAGCGGACTTCGTTTTTTATTACACCATTCCCAATCCTGCAGAATTTTCATGTCCTTTAAGTAATCCATTGTTTTTTCCAATGGCTCAATAATTCGGTCATAATAATGGCGGTTTGTCTGTCTTACAGTCTCAAAAGAAGGTATATCTGATACAGATTCCAGGAGCTTTTCAAGACTGATCAAACCTTTATTGGATTTCCAATAATTCTCGCTATACATTACCGACAGTTTATTTGTTACAGATAATGCATTTGGGTAACGCATTACATCAATTCCAAAGGCTCTGTTTGGGAAATATGTAATGTAGTTGCGTTCCACAAGATATTTAACCAAGTCATAGTTCAAAATAAAGAAGTAATTCTTAGATCTTTTTATAAGACTTTGCTCAGTTCCTTTTCCTGAAAATATTTCCAATGAGTATTTTTTTACAGTTTGGTCCTTCGGATTAAACTCCTCAAAATCCAATGTGATATTTTTAAGAGTCTCGTAATACTCTTTCAATCTCTGAACGGCCTTCTTACGATCAGGAACACCGAAAGAAGAAATAAAATCATCAAGATCAAGATAAACTTCCCTACTCTCTTTGTTTTCAATCTCTGAAACATTAGTTTTTACGCTAATATCCTTTGTGTATTTACATAGGATGTTGTAGAAAAATAAAATCGATTTTCCCAGGCTAGAAGAATTATCAAATTCCTTTACGGTAACTTTTACATCTTCACTTGTGAAAAGCTCTCCTTCGTTTACTTCTGGATGATAAGTAAACTGTGCAGTAATGGCCCTGCTCGATGTTGGAATCTTTGCAAGCTCATTAGTTCCTTTAGCGTTAAGCATTGCATTATAATTCTCATCTTCTTTGGTTGGAGGAATAACAATACCGTCTTGTCCTACACTAATATTTTTCTTTGACATTTATCCCCCACTTGTTTTTGCCATCTCTCTCAGGATATTTGAAATTTCCGTATTTAGTTCCATCCGGTCTCATATAAGCAAGTTGCCAATCAGGATTATCAAATAATTCAAATTCCATCAGGTTATTCAATATTACTTCGTAATTGCTGCACCAGGTCAAAATCAGAGAATCAAGATGACTCAAAATTGCAACTTTTTCAGTAAGCTTCAACATTTCAGGATCAAGCCGCCATTCGTTCAAGTCTATTTTTCTAAAACAATTGATTGTGTTTTGGGATGCCGTGTATTTTTCCAGTTTGTCTACAAGATTATTAAAATAAGCCAGTTTTTCTTGAAGCTCTGTCATATCAAACATGTAGCATTTCATAAATGGCAAATGATAGGCTTTCATCAATATAGCAATTAAACTATTTACAGCCATCAAACCTCTTACTGCCTGATGACATAAAGCATAATTACATTTTATCCCTTCAATATTTTCTGGGACATTGTAAAAATTCTTGAATGTCAGCAGATCCGTTGCATCCATATTTTTATTACGTTCTAATGTTTTTTCGGCTCTGATAATTTCCTCTAGCGACAATTCGATACCAAGAAACCAACGAAAAAAAGCATAATTATAACTTTTTGCCTGCTTTGACAGATTTGTAATAAGGTTTCCAATCTGTGTCATATAATAAAAATCATCATATTCCGGTTTTGTGAGTTCATTGCTTTTTCTTGTAATCTCTGCGGTGCTTACTCCTTTAGTTGCCTTTCCAGATTGAACGGCCGCGAGCATTTTTAATAATTTTATTCCTAATTCTTCACCGGTCATAATTCAAAAAATCCCTTAAAACGAGCTTCTGCGTCTTAGACGTAAATTACTCTATTTCTTCTGAATTCCCTCTAAAAAGGGCCTTCTAGGGCCTCTAACGGCCTATTTATCGACCTACTCTAGCCGACAAAGTTTTTCTAAAACCCGATTCCCTGATCTCAATATTTCCGTCTGCTATTTCAGACAGAATATAATCAAAAGTCATTCTTGAACCCTGAGCAAATGAATATCCGGCACCACCGAAAACTTTTTTTAGTTCTTCATACATAGACTTACTCATGTTGAAGTTTACGGCCTGTGTCTCATTATTCCGTTCTTTTTTTGTCTGAGTTTCTTTTACTTCAGTCATGTCCTGAACAACAGTAAGTGTATTCTTTAAAGCTTCTGTTGCAGCTTCATTCATTACGTCTTTATTTGATTTTATAGTTCCTTTAGCCATACATAACCTCGTTTCTTTATTTTTCAATATCAGCAACTATCTGATTCAATGCTTCCTGTGTTTCAGGCTTCATTCCCAATTCCTGCAAGGCAACACACTGTAATTCAGCTTTCTTAAAACCTTGTTCCATCGGAACCAAATATTTTTTGCTTTCCAAAGCCATGATTCCTGGCAGTAAGGCTTTCTGCACAGCTTTGCTTTTCTCATACTGATTAAAAATAATTTTGTCGCAGATAGGAGTCTCTTTTCTTCCACGCAATTCCTTTAAATCGATGTAAAAGTTTACCATTCCATCAAGTGATGACTTTGCGATCTGCAGAACCGGGAGAACTTCATCCGATGCCTTTATATATTTTTGAGTTGCTTTTGAGAGTGAGGGTGGTGTATCGAAAACAAGATAATCAAAACCTAATTTCTGAGCATCCTCAACAAGATAATCCACAACATCATTTCTTTTTTCATCAAGAACACCTGAAGTGTTCCACTCAAACAACCGGCCATTTGCAAGTCTATCCTTTGATGGGATTATGTAGAGGTTATCGTAGTTTGTTTTATAAATACAATTTTCAAGGCCAATCGAATCGTTATACAAAAAATCAGCAAGTTCATTTTCAATGGTTCGCTTATTCAAAAACTGCTTTGTAAGGTTAGCCTGAAAATCTGTATCAACCATCAAAACTTTTTTTCCCTTGATCACAAATTCTACAGAAATTGCTCCTGCCAGAGATGTTTTTCCAACACCACCTTTGTTATTGTAAATGCAGATTGTTTTCATACCCTCAGAATTTCCTTTTTTACAAAATAAAATTTAATAGTATCTTAATAGTAACATACTATTTATTTAATTGCAATTATAATATATTATTACTATCGTCTTTAATAGTGTTAATAGTATTTTAATAGTAATTTACTATTAAAATACTATTGCAAAAATACAGACGCAAATAACGGGCTTTTAAGAGGGGTTTTTAAATAAAATCGACAAATTACTCGACCGATGCATTTTGAAGCGATTCTGGGCCGTTTTTGAGTTTCCGCAGCATCTCTCCTATATACAAACACAGTCTCCTATTTTCAATGACAAAATAGGAGACTTGCCGTTTCTACTGCAGAGTTAATTCTAAAAATGCTAAAGCTTGCCGTAAAAAATAAAACTGCCAACATACCGAATGAAATATAGCCAAATCACCGAATAACCGCTTGCTTAAGGAAAATAATTTCCAAAATCTCCTATTGTTAATACCACGCTCCTACTTTTTATGCTATAATAGGAGAGATAGGAGAATAATAGGGGAATGCGAACTTTTGATTATTCAAAACTGAACTGCATCATTGATAATGAAATCATGGGCTACATTGCCAAAATACATGAATACAAAGGCAGGCAGCAGCTTTTCATCAGCCAGAAAAAAGAGAAACTAGAAAAACTGGTTGAAATAGCAAAGATTCAAAGTACAGAAAGCTCTAACAAAATTGAAGGTATTGTAACTACAAACACTCGAATCAAGCAGCTGGTCCAGGAAAAAACTGCTCCAAAAAACAGAGATGAAAAAGAGATTATGGGCTATCGTGATGTTCTTAATATAATTCACGAAAATTTTGAATACATTCCCATCACCCCTAGCTACATTCTGCAACTACATAAATATCTTTATCAGTATTCAAATCCTGATTTTGGAGGAAAGTTCAAAAATACTCAGAATTACATTGTTGCAAATCTCCCAGATGGAACTTCAAACGTTCTTTTTGAACCTCTCAGTCCAATTGAAACACCTATTGCTATGGAACAACTTTGTGACACCTTCAATAAAGCAATGAGTCTTGGCGAAATTGATTCTCTTCTATTGATTAGCAACTTTATAAAAGACTTTTTGTGCATTCATCCTTTTAATGATGGAAACGGAAGAATGTCACGATTGCTTACAACACTTCTGCTTTACAGGTCCGGCTTTGTTGTTTGTAAGTACATCAGTTTGGAAAAGAAAATCGAAAAAACAAAAGACACTTATTACGATGTTTTGGAAGAAAGCTCTGCAAACTGGCAGGACGGAACAAATGATAACACAGCTTTTGTAAAATATATCCTGGGAATCGTCCTTTCTGCATATAGGGATTTTGAAGAAAGATTGAACCTTATAGAAGATAAAATTTCAGCCTATAAAATGGTTGAAAGGGTAGTGAAGGAACGTCTTGGCAAATTCACAAAAAGTGACATTCAGGAACACTGTCCGACACTTGCACGACAGACAATTGAAAAGGCCCTTAAACAACTTTGTGACGAAGGAAAGATTGAAAAGCACGGTCAAGCAAGCAAGACTTTCTATGTAAGGAAAACAATATAAAAAAATCACGATGTCAGTCATTGACACCTTAGGTCTTTACAATAAAAAGAATAAATCTTGCCGAAACAGACAAAAAATGGGTAGACGATCCAGTTGATACTGTTTTAGACACAATTGTTTCCTTCCTGGAGGAATTAAATTAATAACTTGCTTGCAGGCTTTGAGTTTTAGGCGAAAAGACTACAAGGGCGCAATACACATTAGCCAAGGCTAACGTATGCGCTAGGGGGACACCTAGAACCCAAAGAAAAGACAAATTATGGATGGATTCAGAATATTAGAAATCACACAGCCAAGTGAACTTCATGTTACAGCAAATCAATTAACGATAGAGCAGGAAATTGCTCCCAAAAAGAAACGAAAAGTATCGGTTCCGCTGGAAGATCTGGAACTTATTATATGTACAGGTGCAAATATAAGACTTTCAACAATGGCTTTATCTGTTTTAAGCGAAAATAAAATAGGGCTAGTAACAATTGGAAAAGATTATATGCCAGCAAGTATAGTTCTTCCTTATGATGCAAATGTACGAAATGCACAAATTGCAAGACAGCAGTTAAGCATGGACGAAAATTTAAAAGGCGAGCTTTGGGAAAAAATTATTCAAAAGAAAATTGAAAATCAGGCAAAATGTTTGACACTTCTTGGAATTGAAGGAACAAAGGAACTTTTTGAAATGATGAAAAATTTGAAAGCAGGGGACCCTGATAATATCGAAGGAAATGCTGCAAAATTCTATTTCCAACAATTTCATCCAGGCTTAGTAAGAAGAAATGATGATCCAATTAATTCTGTTTTGAATTATGGATATGCAATTGTTAGAAATACTATAATTCGGGATTTAGTTTGTGCTGGTTTTTATCCGGCCATAGGAATTCATCATGAAGGATCATTTAATGGATTCAATTTAGCAGATGATTTAATAGAACCATGGAGAGCAATGGTAGATGTTGTTGCTCACGAAATTGTCTCCTCACAGACGAATCTTAGCAGGGAGCAGAGAAGAACCTTAGCGTTAGTATTGCATAACGCCTGTTTCATAAATGAAGAAAAAAACACTATTTCTAATGGAATAAACATAATGATTCAAAGCTTTAAACAGGCTATAGAAGAAAGTGATATTAATTTATTGAAATTGCCAGATATTTTGCCAGTTGAAAAAATAGAAGTTATAAGCGAGTAGGGGATAGCTGTTTATTATATGAGAATTCTAGTTTTATTGAATCCAACAAATAAGAAAGGAACAAAAGCGGCTTATACTGAATTAAGAAAGTTTCTTATAAAAGACGGATATGTATTACTGCAAAGTGAGGTTTTCATGAGAATTACAAATAACCGCAAAGGAGCAGAAAAACATCTCAATAGAATAAAACCATATATTCCTAACACCGGAACAGTTCGAATTATGCGTTTAACTGAAAAACAGTTTTGTAATATGGGGTTATATCAGGCAGAAGAAGATTATCAGGAATCGATAGTTGGTATAAATGATTATATCATGTTATAATAAGGTACAGGTATAACGACCCGCAATTTTTGGAGGGTCGTCAACCATAAGATGTATCGAGTTCTCCGTCTCCATTGCGGTCAAAGTTACCGTTTGCATTTTCTACAAAGCTGTGCTGAACAAAGAAATCAAGACCTGTTACCTTATTTGCACCAACTGCATTACGGTGAACATCGTTTACAAGGTCTGCAAAGTTCATTGTCATTGTATTTAATGTCTGGATTTCGTTACGGTATAACGACCCGCAATTTTTGGAGGGTCGTCAACCTCAAATTACAAGCGACAGTGGCAACCACAAGCTTACTGCTACACTGGTGGACAATTCTTCTGCCACTGCTTTTTACGAACTTTTGAAAAAAGGTCCGCTTACAGTTGATATGCACGATTACGGCAGCTTTGAAAAAGTTGGCCCGCTTGGAACAAAGCTTCCACGCAACGACACCCAGATTACCACACAAGCCGGTGACATCATTTTGTATCAGGGAAATCAGATTACAATTTACTATGACACTAACAGCTGGAACTTTACCCGCCTTGGGTATAACGACCCGCAATTTTTGGAGGGTCGTCAACCGAATTTGTAACAGAAAAAGGCGGTTTTGTAAGTCCTGAAAAAATTGCTGCAATAGATCTTTATGGATTTGAAAAAGCACAGGAAATGTGGAAAAACGGAGAGCCAGACAGTGAAACTCTTCATAAATTAAGAATTATTTCCTGTGAAAATACCTTACATTTAAGAAAAACTTTAAATCAAGTTCATTTTATTTAAGGAGTATAAAAATGGAACAGTTTGAATATATGACAAAATGTATAAATATTTTTCATGCAGAAGAAATTAATATTTTAGGTAAAGAAGGATGGGAATTAATACAGGTTTTTCAAAAATCTGATAATACTTATTTTGGTGTTTTTAAGAGAAAATATTAATTATCTTTTATTAATATTTTTTCTCTCATTAAAATAAAGATCCAGTCGTTTTCTATATTTAATGTTTTCTCCCAGCTTAAATACAATTTCTGCCATATTATAATTGTCAAATGTATAAAGCTGCTTTCTTACCGTATTGCAAGAAACAAAAAAGAACTTTTCTTCCGGATTATTAAATTTAATTGAAAATGAAAATAATTCATCTTTTGTCTGTAATAAAAGCGGATTAGTCAATACTTTAATTCCAGAATAAGAAATGTCTTTAATTAAGGCTTTAAAAGTCCTATACTTATATGTAAGGAGAATAAGATTATCCATTCTTAACTTTTCAAGATTTTTTTCTGTACAAAGAATTCTTTCTTCTTTACGTTTTTTCTGATTAATAAGATTACGCACATAATTTTCAAATTCAATAAAAAATTCTGTATTTTCTCTTGAATTAATTTTACATTCAAGAATATAAAACAATTCAAAAGTTATATTTTCAATTATCGCATTTATCTCACATTTACCAAATAAAGAAGGAAAAACAATTTTAATTTCCGTACCTTTTTTAAAACCTTCAAAAGAACATGAAATTAGTATAACGACCCGCAATTTTTGGAGGGTCGTCAACCTAAGAAACTTGCAGCTGCTTCTTATAGCGTTTTCTGCAGCCTTTCTGTCAGTCTC
>CAMVHR010000070.1 GCA_947167345.1 uncultured Treponema sp. | reverse complement strand
CATCAATGACTTTGTAAGGCGTTTTGAGGGTTTTCATCTGAGCGTAAGGATACCAGATCATATTTTTCTCCATATATTTGAAAGAATTTCCGCACAATTTCTGATTTCGCATTCGGAGTGGGAAGCCGTGACGGAAAGGCGAAGTCTGGACGTACCTACAGGAACAGAAGGGGGTCTGATTGCAGAAATAAGGATTCCGTTTTTGAGACATTCCTCTGAAAGGAAAACTGCTTTTTCGGCTTCCCCCAGCACAATGGGAATAATTGGGGTAGAACCTTTAACCACAGGAAGCCCTGCTTTTTCAAGAAGACTCCGCATGGTTCTTGTATTGAAGTTCAATTTTTCGACCAAGGATTTACCATTCGCCTTTAAAAGATTTAAGGCTTCGTTTGCACTGGCAGCTACGCTTGGTGGAAGAGCCGTTGAAAAGATAAAGGGGCGGGATTTGTTTCGTAAATAGTCGCAGATTAGTTTTGAAGAAGCCGCATAGCCTCCTTCCGCTGCCAGAGCCTTGCTCAAAGTTCCAATCTGAATGTCGATTCCGCAGTTTTTTCCATCAAGTCCGTAATATTCAGCTGTTCCATGCCCGCTTTTGCCAATTACTCCCAGAGCATGGGCATCGTCAATAATCAAGCAGAAATTGTATTTTGATTTCAGAGCTACGAGGGAAGGAAGATTTACGATGTCGCCATCCATGCTGAAAACTCCATCCGAAACAACAAAAATCTGAAACTCATCGGGAATTTCTGTTGCTTTCAAAAGTTCTTCAAGGTCTTTCATGTCGTTGTGTTTGTAGACGATGACTTTTGCACCGCTGATTTTACAGCCGTCGATAATAGAAGCATGGTTCAATTCATCAGAAAAAATCACGCTTTTTTTGTCGGCAAGGGCATATAAAACTCCGAGATTTGTCATGTAGCCTGTTCCAAAAACAAGTACGTCCTCGGTCTCCTTAAAATCAGCAAGATTTTTCTCAAGAAGAGAAAGTTCAAATGAAGAGCCGCTTGTAAGACGCGAACCTGTAGAGCCTGTTCCAAAAGTCATGGCAAACTTTCCCGCTTCAATCACGCTTTTTTCATGGGTAAGTCCAAGATAGTTGTTTGAAGAAAAAACGGTGTATTCTTTTTGGTTTTCGTCCACTGCTTTTGTCGCCGAAACCATGCGAAAGTCTTTTACCCTGCGAAGATTTTTAATTTCTGATATTTTCATTTGTAAAGTCCACTCAAAGTTTTAAAGTCAATGTCGAGATTTTGCTCCCCGTCCTTCACGCAGGCAAGAGTTTTGAGTCCCGTGAGTTTTTCACACATGAAGATATTGTCCTCTTCCATAACGTTACTAGGATGAAAGTGATTGAAAATCATTCCTTTTATGCCGAGATTTTTTGACTCCATGTAACGCACTGTAAGCACAAGGAAATTTATCGTTCCAAGTCCGGCATCTGCCACGATTATGGAGTCCAGATTGAGAGAAGAAATTACGTCTTCAAGAAAAACTGATTTTCGTCCGCCGGATTTGTCAAAGTCGATGGGACACAAAATTCCACCGCTTCCTTCCATGGTAAGAAAATCAAATTCATTCTGCAACGAAAGAAAATTCTTTTTTACCAGCTCAAGATTTACGGGATTCCCTTCAATTCTTGATGCAAGGTGGGGGGAATAGGCATTCTCGTAGACAAAAGGGCACATTGATTCAAGACTCTGATTGATTTTTGCAGTCTCTTTTACGAATTTTGCGTCACCCGGAATCAAAGAGCCGTCTCCTGCACGAACATTTCCGCTCATTGCCGCCTTGAAGTAGCCAGATTTTGCCTTTTCGGAAAGTTTTTTTACAATCAGGGCTGACACGAAGGTTTTTCCAACGTCAGTTCCTGTTCCAGTGATGAATAAATTCTTGCTCATACTTCCACCAGCACAACTTGATTTTGTAAATAGTCAATGTAAGAATCCAAATCAATCGGACTTTTGACAAAAAAGACCCGTCCACCCACATAATCACCTAAATCCTTCATTACAGAAATTCTTGTGTAGCCGAATTTTGGAGAAGCCACATAACCCGTAACATAATTCGGGTCATCTGACCAGCAGAGTTCTGCCACAGCCCCTTTTGCCCATGCCACTTTTGAAGCCAAAACAAGAGCCTCTCGTGCGTGCTCCCCTGCCATGCCTAGTTCTGAAAGTTTTTTTTCGTATTCGTCTTTGTCGGCAACATCCATGTTTGAGCAGCGAACACCCCTCATTCCAAAACCATCGATCCGCTTTCCGGATTCTGAATCAAGGACAATAGCCCCCCGCATGGAGTCAGAAAGACTTTCAAGCAAATCAAAGGCATTTTTTACGGCGGCTTCAGAGACACCGATTCTTAAAAGCTCTAATCTTGCAAAAGCTCTTCCTTCTGATTTAGATGAAGTTTTCTTTGAAGAAATTTTTAAAAGTGCAACCCTGATGGCATCTTTTTCATTTACTTCCTGAATTTTAAGGTTTATGAAGTCAGCCTTTCCCCTCTCGTGATTTCTTGCCCGCTCTAAAAGAGATGAAACAGTTTTTTCAATGTCGCAAGATTTTACAATCCGTTCCGCCCCTGAAATATGCTTTCCGCCGATTCCGTTTTTTCCGCCCAGACTTGAGCGCATTTTTATGCTGAACACAGTTGCCCTCTGCTGAATTTTTGAAAGATTATAATAAGATGAAAAACAATTGTCAACTTTAAAATTTAAAACATGGTTTACAATTAAAAAACTTTTTGGTAAACTATCTGAGTTTTAGGTATACGACAATGAATTTATATGAACTTGCTACAAAAATCATATCAGGCTACAGGCTTTCTCGAAATGAAGACCTTTCCTTTTTCAAGGACTGCAATCTTAATGAACTGACGGATGCTGCTGACAAAATTCGCGAGCATTTCAAGGGCGGAAACGTGGATTTGTGCACTATCATCAATGCCCGAAGCGGACGGTGCGGCGAAAACTGCAAATTCTGCGCACAGAGCGCGCACAACCACACAAACTGCGAAGAGTACAGTTTTTTGGACGAGGATAAAATCATTGATGCGGCAAGGGCAAATCAGGAGGAAGGGGTAAATCGTTTTGCAATCGTTACGGCAGGGAAGGCACTTTCTGGCGAAGATTTTGACAAGGCAATCCATACATTCGAGAGGATGAAAAAAGAACTTTCGATCAATCTCTGCGCTTCAATGGGCTTCATCACCCGAGAACAGTTCAAGGCTCTCAAAAAAGCCGGAGTCACAAGCTATCATCACAATATCGAAACTTCGCAAAGAAATTTTCCCAACATCTGTACAACTCACAATTACGACATGAAAATTGAGACAATCAAAATCGCTCAGGAAGAAGGTTTTTGTGTCTGCTCAGGCGGAATCATCGGCATGGGAGAAACTTTTGAAGACAGAATTGACATGGCTCTTTCTCTTTCAGAGCTAAAAATCCGCTCAATTCCAATCAATGCCCTCATGGCGATTCCAGGCACTCCATTACAGCAAAACAAGGCTCTCTCCGAAGAAGAAATTCTTCGCACCATAGCAATGTTCCGATTCATTAATCCCGAAGCAAACATCCGCCTTGCAGCTGGCCGAAAGCTTTTAAGTGAAAACGGAAAAAAAGCCTTTGCCAGCGGAGCCAGCGCAACAATCACAGGAAACATGCTCACCACAAGCGGAAGCACAATAAAAGGTGACATCAAGATGCTTTTAGAAATGGGCCGAAGCGTCAAAGCCATAAAGGGAAGCACCTGCGACTCATGCAGCTGCCAGAAATGCTAAGCTTATTCAATAAATCTTCAATTCATGCTAGAATGCCTCAAAAGGAAACTCTATGGCAAGCATTTTAATTAAAGACACAACCCGTGAACAGCGCGAACAGATTGTGCGAGAGTCACTTGGTGAAGATTACGATGTCGGCTGCGGCTATGAATCTACAGGAATCAATTATCAGCTCTATCTTGATGGAATCAAAGAACTGAGAGAACTCAACATGGAAGCAAACTGCGGTTTTGAAGTAGCCCATCCAGAAGAAATAAACTCTGGCTGTCAGCATTCATCTATCGTTCCTTGAAAAACTCAATCTGTTCTCCAAACGCACCTTTGCATGTATCAATCATCAAGACATCTGCCCATTCACGAATGATTCGGTTCTGCATTCCATCAATTCTTTTCTTGATGAAATTCCAAACATTAGACCGCATACAACAAAAAGCCAAAACATGCTATAATCTTCCATAAGGTTTTGATAAATATCATTTGGAGAAAAGACATAAATATGCCTAATAATATTGTGATTGACGACACACCTGTAGATGTTTCAACAGAAGTAAACTTTATCTGGTCGATTGCTAATAAATTACGCGGAACTTATCAGAGTGATAAATATAAAGATGTCATTATTCCTATGACTATTATCCGCCGCTTTGAGTGTGCGCTTGAAGACACAAAAGATGCCGTTATTGTTCAGGTTGAGAAAGACGAAAAGAGTGGTGAAGAAACTCCTGATTTAGTTTACCAGCAGATAGCAGGATATCAATTTTACAATAAAAGCCGCTACACATTAAAAGAACTCTGTAACGACAGTCCTAAAATTAAGACTAACTTTGAAAGTTATCTTGAAGGATTCTCTCCTAATGCACAGGATATTATCAACAATCTGGAGTTTAAAAAACAGATTGATAAGATGGATGCAAATAACCGTCTTTTCTCTGTTGTTCAGGCTTTTAGTGAAATTGATCTTAGTCCAAAGACTATTGATAATATCAAGATGGGCTACATCTTTGAAGAACTTATAAGAAAGTTTTCTGAAAATGCTGAGGCTGGTGACCATTACACAGGACGCGACATTATTAAATGTATGGTCAGCATTCTTTTAAGTGAAGGTTGTGAAGATCTAAAAGAGCCTCAAAAAGAAATTACCATTTTGGACCAGGACGAAAAAGATCTTGCTGAAATTGAAAAAGAAAAGACAAAGAAGCCTGCTTATGATGCAATCTTAAAAAGTCTTAATGAAGCTCAGGCAAAATACAAAGAAAAGAAGTGGCTAAGCCCAGAAGACTTTGAGCCAATCCTTACAGAAATTTTGGAGATTCCGAAACAAGTTCGGAATGACGCAAATTGTCATGCTGAACTCGTTTCAGCATCTACTGGCATTATGGTTGAAAAGAAAATCTTTGAAAAGATTAAGGACGGTCTTTCTGTAATGGATAAAGAAGCAGTGTTTCAGAAAGACAAAAAAGGCGAAATCATTTACGATACAGAAACAAAAGATACAGAAATTGTAGCTTACAAAGAAAGTATTGATGATTACATGGCTCGTGAAGTTTTGCCTCATATTCCAGATGCAAAGGCATTCTTTGAAGAAAATCTTGGAGCCAAAAAGCCAGTGATTAAAACTGGTGCTGAGATTCCATTTACAAAACATTTCTATAAATATATAAAACCACGTGCGAGTTCAGACCTGGCAAAAGAGTTTACTGAGCTTGAAAAATCTGTTTCATCTGCGATAAAAGAGTTGTTTGAGGAATAAATCTGAAATGGAGTGCAAATGAAGATTCTAAAAGACGAAAAACAAGACATAGAATTCAAGCAAAGCTGGCGTGATGAATATCTCAAATGGATTTGTGCATTTTCCAACACTCAGGGGGGCACGCTTTATATCGGCGTGAGAGATGACGGCGAGGTGCTTGGCGTAGAAGATTCTCACAAATTGAGCGAGGATATCCCAAATAAGATTCTCAATACAATGGGCTTGATTTGCGAAGTAAATCTTCTTTCAGACGCCGATAAAAAATATTTTCAGATAAAAGCAGAAAAATATCCATTTCCTGTAAGTTACCATGGAAAATATTACAAACGCAGTGGCTCAACAACGCAGGAAGTTACCGGCTATGAACTTGATGCAATGATTCTTCGTGTGCACGGAAGAACTTGGGACAGCATTCCTGTTCCTCATGTCACTGTTGATGATTTGGACAATGAATCAATCAAGATTTTTAAAAAGCGTGCACTTGAGCATAACAGGCTTGATGCAGAATCTTTGAATGTTTCAAATGATGTTTTGTTCAGAAATCTCAGGCTTTATGAAAATGATTATCTTACACGAAGTGCAATAATGTGTTTTCATCCCGACCCTGAAACCTGGGTACAGTGTGCTTACATTAAAATCGGATTTTTTGCAGATAACGATGCCGACATTTTGTATCAGGATGAAATACACGGCTCTCTTATAATGCAGGTAGAAAAAGCCATGGACTTGATTTACACCAAGTACATGAAGGCTCTTATCAGCTACGACGGAATTTACCGTAATGAGACATTTTTCTTTCCGAAAGCTGCGTTCCGAGAACTTTTGCTTAATGCCGTCATTCATCGAGATTATCTAAAGCCGACCCCTATTCAAATTAAAATCTATGAACATAAAATAAGAATCTGGAATTACGGGAACATGCCTGTTGAAGTTCCCGTAGAAAAACTTTTTGAGCCTCATTCATCCGAGCCACGAAATCCGGGAATTGCAAACGTGTTCTTTAAGGCCGGCTATGTGGAAAGCTGGGGCAGAGGCTACAAGAATATAACGGACATCTGCAAGGAGCGGCGGGCGGTTCTTCCTGTGCCGGAAGAAAACTCCGGCGGACTTGTGGTTGAATGTCTTCCGAGTGAAGAATACTTGCTGGCAGAAAAGAACAAAGGCAAGATTGAGCCTGAATTAATTGATGATAGTAGCAACGAAAAAAGTTCACCAAAAAGTTCACCAAAAAGTTCACCAAAAAGTTCACAAAGAATTTTTGAACTTATAAAAGGAAATCCATCTCTTACAACACAGCAAATTGCAGATGAACTGGGGATTTCTAAACGCGCAGTTTTAAAGAATCTTTCAAAAATGAAAGATAAGGTGATTCATGAAGGTTCTTCTAACGGTGGCTACTGGAAAATCATTGATATAAAATCATAGGGTATATTTGATGAAGATGAAAGAAAGTGGAATTGAGTGGATTGGCGAGATTCCTGAAGATTGGAAAATATCGAAAGTAAAATACATTTGCTCTAATATAACAGATGGAAGTCATTTTTCTCCTGCAACTCAAAGCGAAGGAAAACCATATGTTACTGTAAGTAATGTAAATAACGATTATATAGATTATGAAAATGCCCAAAAGATTTCAGAAAATAGTTTTTTACAATTATTGAGAAATGGATGTAATCCAAATACTGGAGATGTTCTTTTAGCTAAAGATGGTACAGTAGGAAGAACTGCAATTGTAAAAGAAAATGATTTTGTTGTTCTTTCGTCTCTTGCAATATTAACACCAAATAATAATGTAACAAGTAGTTTTTTAAAGTATTCCTTAGATAGTGATTTCCTACAAAAGCAAATGGAAATTTCCATGGCAGGATCTGCTTTACGAAGAATAACTATTGGGAAAATAAATAAGTATTTAACAATTCTACCTCCTTTAACCATACAAAAACGTATTGCAGATTTTCTTGATGAAAAATGTAGAAAAATTAATTCTCTTAAAAACGATATTGAAAAGCAGATTGAAACTCTGGAGCAATATAAAAAATCTGTAATTACAGAAGCTGTAACAAAAGGTATGAATCCTAATGTAAAAATGAAAGACAGCGGAATTGAATGGATTGGCGAGATTCCGGAACATTGGAATGTAAAGAAGATTAAATATATTTTTAAAATAAAAAAAGACATTGCAGGTAAAGATGGTTATACTGTTCTTTCAATAACTCAGAAAGGTATTAAACCTAAAGATTTAACAAAAAATGAAGGACAAATTGCTGAAAGTTATATCAATTATCAATTAGTAAATATAGGTGATTTCGCAATGAATCATATGGACTTATTAACAGGCTGGGTTGATGTATCTCAGTATAAGGGTGTTACAAGTCCAGATTATCGTGTTTTTGTTTTCTTAAAACCTGATAAATTCTCAGCACAATACTATTTATATATTATGCAAATGTGTTATGCAAATAGAATTTTCTATAGTTTAGGACAAGGTGTTAGTGGTATGGGGAGATGGCGTCTGCCAGCTGATGAATTTCTAAATTTTCTTGTTCCTATACCATCTTTAGAAGAACAAAAAGAAATTGCAAATTATCTTGATTCAAAATGTGCCTCAATTGATGAAATCATTAAAAAAAACAGCAGCAGCTTGAAATTCTGGAAGAATATAAAAAATCACTTATCTTTGAATATGTAACGGGCAAGAAAGAGGTGTAATTTATGTATGTGCCACCATTTACGATTACTGCAAAAATAATAGACCTTATTTCCCGCATTTCTGAAAAAGTCGGTGAAATCAATTCGCTCGAAAGTTCTCCTCACCGTGTTGAACTTAGGAAGCAGAACCGCATAAAGACAATTCATTCCTCGCTTGCAATAGAAAATAACTCCTTGAGCATCGAGCAGATAACTGCAATTATTGAAGGAAAACGAGTCCTTGGTTCCCCAAATGAAATTCAAGAAGTTAAAAACGCAATTCAGGCGTATGAGCTTCTTTTGTCGCTTAATCCCTATGACGAAAAAGATTTGCTCAAAGCTCATAGTCTGATGATGAAGGAATTGGTAAATCGAAACGGCAAATACAGAACTGACGGAGTGGGCATTTTTGACGGAAAAGAAGTTGTTCACATGGCACCTCCCGCAGACAGAGTTCCTGCTTTAATGGCAGACTTGTTTGAATGGCTAAAAACAAGCGATGTGCATCCGCTTATAAAATCCTGCGTGTTTCATTATGAGTTTGAGTTTATTCACCCATTCCAAGACGGAAACGGCAGAATGGGCAGACTGTGGCAGACGGTCATTCTTAAGAGCTGGAAAGATGTTTTTGCATGGCTTCCTGTTGAAACACTTGTAAAAGAAAATCAGGCAGAGTATTACAAAGCATTGAGTGCAAGCGACAGCAATGCGGATAGCACGCTTTTTACAGAATTTATGCTTTCTCTGATTTTAAAAACTATCGAAGAGATAATTGAAACAGAGAAAAAGGTTACTGTAAAGGTTACCCAAAAGGTTACTGTAAATCAAAAGAGGATTATAGAAGCAATACGACAGAATCCTTTCATTACGCAGGAAGAACTCGCTGAAATAGTCGGGATTTCAAGGAAGAGTATCATTCAGAATATGAAAAAGCTTCAGGAAAATCATTTGATTGAACGTGTCGGTGCAGACAAAAATGGTCACTGGGAAATTGGAACAGAGGTGCAATAGTTTATGAGCATGGTTCAGACAGAAAAAGACTATCAGAATTTCATTGTAGATTATCTGGCAAAAGAAAACGGCTATATTGTTCATAGTGACGATGATTTTAACTGTGTTTATGCATTTGATAAAACTTTATTATTGTTCCTGTTTAAGGCCGGTTGTCTTGTTCATTTTGCTATGGACTTAAACTATGTAACGAAGAAAGGCGGAAGCTCATGTTTATGAAAATCTTTCAAGCTGCAATTATCTTGTTCAGCATTCTGCAGGTTCAGGTAAAACAAATACAATTGCGTGACTTAGTCACAGGCTTTCTACTTTGCATGATGCTGATGAAAAACAAATCTTTGATACTATCATCGTAATAACTGACCGCTGTGTAGTTGATAATCAATTGCAGAAAGCTGTTCTTTCTTTGGAGCATACTGATGGACTTATCCGTGTAATGGATGAAAACTGTACATCTAAAGATTTAGAATCTGCAATTAATAAGGGAATTAAAATTATTGCTACAACAATTCAGAAGTTCCCGAATATTAAGGACATTGAAAAGAAGGTTTTGATTTAAAGAACAAAATTAAGATTGATACTTTTAATCAGAAAAAAGAACGGAAGACAAACAAGCCTAAGATTGAGCCTAAGCCTGGTGTAACTACGCCTGATCCGACAACTCCTGTAAAGGTTGTTGATTTGAGAGAAAAGCTTTCTGAGATTATTAAGAAGATGAATGAATCTCTAGGCGTGGAAGTTGATGTTGATATGGCTTCTAACTCTGCTCTTGGTGTTAAGGAAATTCTTGAAAAAGATGAAGAGCTTAGACAGAGTGCTCTTCATAACAGCCGCGAAAATTTTGCAGATGCTTACTATGACCATTTGAATAATGCACTTGTTCAGGGAAGCGAAGATTCAAAACAGTTCTTCTATCTGCTTTTGAAGAATCCGGATTTGAAGAAGGAAATTATGGGAATATTTATTGATGAATTGTATCAGAAATTTAGAGGGGAAGAGGAGACACCAAGCTATTCTATTCCAAATGATTACGGGCTGAAAAAAGTTGCAACTCATGACTCGAAGTTTGGCAAGTAAACAAATGTCATTACCTGCTGTTTTCCGAGACTTTTGCATATCCATTCTCATATTTCTTTCCTAAATCAAACGAATGAATGTCATCTGCCGTCAAATCTCCCTTTCCGTCATAACGATAATACCTGCCACTGTCCGCCACGATTTCCAAAATGCAGTAATCCTCATCATCGATTCCCTTGGCATAGTATTTCTCATCTCCTTCATTCCAAAGAAGTTCCTTGTATTCCCTCTCAAAGTGAACAACAGCCTTTCCGTAAAGACAGACACCTTCAAAAGCATCATCATCAGAAAAATAAATACAGACGCTATTGTTCTTCAGCAATGTCTTTATATGAGAGGAACTCGTATTTGTTGATATTAAATGTCCGCCCAAACCTTTATGCCACACACAAAAAGTCTTGCGAATATTTTGTCTGCCTTCATCATCAGTATAGCCAATCTCCGCAAACAACGAGCGGTTAATCAGATTCATAATTTCATCATGTGTCATTTTATTCATGCCCCCAGTTTCAATTAGTTTTCATTGACTGTATTACTTGTTAATAGTATTATATATCTATCTATTTCACAGGTAAATAAAATTACAAAGAATGTGAGGCCTATTATGAAAACTATTGAAACGAAATCAGCACCTAAAGCAATCGGACCTTACTCACAGGCAATTCTTGCAAACGGATTTCTTTATACATCAGGTCAAATACCTTTAAATCCTGAAACAGGCTCAATCGAAGGACAGACTATTGAAGCCCAGGCAGAACAGGCAATAAAAAACCTTGGAGAAATCCTTAAAGCCGCAGGTACTGACTTTTCTAAGGTTGTAAAGACAACATGTTTTTTGGCACATATTTCAGACTTCGCAGCCTTCAATTCCGTTTATGAAAAATACTTTGTTTCAAAACCTGCCCGCAGTTGTTTTGAAGTTGCAGCCCTTCCAAAAGGCGCTCTGGTTGAAATAGAAGCTATAGCAGTTATAGAATAAAAGGTAATTTTCGAAGACCAAAAAAACAATTTCTTTTGCAAAAAACAACTTAGTTACAAAACTGGACTCTACACGGTAGCGATGATACCTCACAAGTGCAGATATGTTCAAAAGTCCATTATAGCTGCCAAAAACACTATTTTCATTGATAAATTACAAATTTACAAAAGATAATCTTTGCTTTAATTAAAAAAAACCTTATAATAGATAGCATGAAGAATTTCATTAACTTTACAGCCCTGATCGGGCTTTCTGTAATGCTAGTTGCTTGTGGCAGCGGCAAAGACGGTAAAAGCTCCAGGCGCATTGAAAAAGGACCTCTTCCGGAGCAGAACGTATCAGGCTCAGTGCTGAACATAGCCTTTGACTCTACAATAGATACCTTAGACCAGCAGAAAGCCGTTTATGCAAGTGCTTTTGAAATCATCGGAAGTCTTATTGACGGCCTAATGCAGATGGGAGATGACGGTTCCGTCAAAAAAGCCATCTGCGAAGAAGAAATCGTCTCTCCAGACGGACTTTCGTACACTTTCAAACTGAGAAAAGACGTTTTCTGGTCAAACGGAGACCCTGTTACAGCCCACGACTTTGTTTACGGCTGGCAGAGGGCCGTAGACCCTGCGACCGAATCTGAATATGCATTCCTTATGAGCGACATTGCACAGGTAAAAAATGCAGGTGCAATCATGGCAGGGCAGATGGAACCTAATCAGCTTGGAGTACGTGCAGTTGACGACTACACCTTTGAAGTCCAGCTGACAGTTCCTGTCTCATTCTTTGACCAGCTGCTCTATTTCTGCACATTCTACCCGGCAAACCAAAAGTTCATTGAAAAAATGGGAGAATCCTACGCTACAAGTCCAGATACATATCTTTCAAACGGAGCCTTCATCCTTACAGATTACAAGCCTAATTCAAAAAACTTCAAGCTCATGAAGAACACGGCCTACTATGATGCAAACAGCGTAAAGATTGCAGGACTGAATTACGTTTCCGTGCAGAATGGGGAAGATGCATTAAGAAAGTACCAAAGCGGACAGCTTGACCTTGTAGAACTTGACGGAGAGCAGGTAAAGACCCAAAAGTCAAATCCCGACTTTAAATCCATTGATTCAGGATTCCTTTACTATGTGGCGTTCAACCTTGACAATCCGATTTTCAAGAACATCAACCTGAGAAAGGCCATTTCTCTTGCTGTAGATCGGGAAAGCATTGCAGAAGAAATTGCAGACGGCTCAATAGCAGCCTATGCATGTGTGCCTAAAGGCTATACGTTCAGTTCCACTGGCAGCGACTTTACTCCAGGTTCTATAGAATTCCCGGATGTCTGTTCTTACAATCCTTCGGCAGCTAAAAAATATTATGCTGCGGCACAGTCGGAACTCAGCCGCAAGACTTTTGAAATTGAATTCCTTGTCGCAGACCTTGATGCACAGCGCATTGCCGCACGTTCAATCAAAAGACAAGTTGAAGCCCTGCTGCCTGGCATACATATCAACATCAAGCTTGTTCCAAAAAGCGAACGCCGAAAGGCAATGGTAGCGCACAAGTTTGAAATGGGTCTCACAAACTGGGGACCAGACTACGCGGATCCAATGACATACCTTGCCATGTGGGTAACAGGAAACGACAATAACCACGGCAACTATGCAAATCCTAAATACAACGCACTCATTTCAAACTGTACGGATGGAGATCTTTGTACAAAGCCTGACGAACGCTGGCTTGCCCTTAAGAAGGCAGAGACAATGGTCATGGAGGACGTTGCTGTAATGCCAGTCTACCAACAGTGTAATGCTGACCTCATAAAGCCGAACGTAAAGGGAATTGCTTTCCATGCAGTTGCCATAAACAGGATTTACAAGCACGCAACAAAATAAGGAGAGTAAGTTATGGTAGAAGAAAAAAAATACAGCCACCTGGCAGTCAGCTTTTCAATCAGGATTTTCATTGTACTAGTCCTGTTTTTTTCAATACTGACGTTCCTTCTCGTAAGAACAGTAAAGAATTTTTCAGAAAAGGACTATTCTTCATTCAGTGAAAAAGTCATTGAAGAGGATGCAGGAAAAATAAGCAACTGGAATGAAGTCCTTGTAAACGACCTCCGTATTTACGCTGACAATGACGTGACTAAGACTGGCGACACCGATGCAATTCTTGCATGGTTGGCAAGCCACGGAAACATCATGAGTTATAATCAAAAGTTGTGGATTGGCTAATATAGCCTAATATAGAAAAAGA
>CAMVHR010000069.1 GCA_947167345.1 uncultured Treponema sp. | reverse complement strand
GAAGATCTGGATCATCAACAAGGTCAACCTTGTTCAAGAATACGATGATCTTTGGAACACCAACCTGGCGAGCGAGGAGCAAGTGCTCCTTTGTCTGAGGCATAACAGAATCTGGAGCAGAAACAACGAGGATAGCTCCATCCATCTGTGCAGCACCAGTAATCATGTTCTTAACATAGTCAGCATGACCTGGGCAGTCAATGTGAGCATAGTGACGCTTGTCTGACTGATACTCAAGGTGACGGCTGTTGATTGTAATACCACGAGCCTTTTCCTCTGGAGCATTATCAATTTCATCATACTTCAAAACTTTGTCGCCATACTTTTTTGCACAATATGCAGTAATAGCTGCAGACAATGTAGTCTTACCATGGTCAACGTGACCGATGGTACCAACGTTCATGTGAGGTTTAGTTCTTTTGAACTCTTCCTTTGCCATGATCTTCTCCTTACCTACAGGATTCTCCCTGCGGCATATATAAGTTTTATGTGCTGCACTTTAAGCCAGAAAATAAAGCCGCTTAAAAAGACGACAATACTTTCGCATACACACTTTAACCAAAATTATGTAAATGATTGAAAAATAAGTAAAAAACGGACAACTAAAACTATACTGTTTCATCAATTCGAAGCAGTTGGCCGACACCACCTATCATTATCATTTACTCGACAACCGGTCTGGTATCCGAAACCTAAGTCAGAAACATCTGAACACCAGCCGCAATTCTGCAAGGCTATACAAGCATTCAGGGTGCAAAACTCTGAAAGTTTCCACGCGGAAACTAACTTTACGAATTTTACCGGACAAGGATAAATATTGTCCGTCTGACATCTCAAAGAACCCTTCTGCAGACATTTTGCAGAAACTCACTAAAAAACATCTGAACAGCAGAGTTTTCAAGTGTATTTATAAAACTAATTATTTATATACTTTTTATAAATTTAATGCAATAGGCTCATTGACGTTTTTTTGAAATTTTTAGCGTTTTTTAACAAAAAAAAGACACTTCCTAAAAGAAGTGTCTTTGAATAAGATATTTTGCAGTCAGGAAACTACCATCTGTAATGAGCGAAAGCCTTGTTAGCCTCTGCCATCTTGTGTGTATCTTCCTTCTTCTTGTATGCAGAACCTGTATTGTTAAACGCATCCATCAACTCTGCTGCCAAAGTCTCTGCCATTCCATGTCCTGAACGTGAACGTGCAGCCTGAATCATCCAGCGCATTGCAAGAGCTTCACGGCGTGAATCGCGGATTTCAATAGGCACCTGATAAGTAGCACCACCAACGCGACGGCTCTTTACTTCTACAACAGGCTTTACATTATCAAGAGCCTTAAGGAACACTTCAAGAGGATCCTTGTCAGTCTTACTCTTAAGCTTGTCCAAAGCCTCGTATACAATATTCAGACATGTCTGTTTTTTTCCGTCAAGCATCATGCGAGTTACAAATTTTGAAATAACTACGCTGTTATACTTTTCATCTGGCATAACAGGACGGTTAACTGATTTCTTATGTCTTCCCATAGTTCTTAACCTCCTTCAAATTATGCCTTTGGTCTCTTAGCACCGTACTTTGAGCGGGCACGCTTGCGTCCGTCAACACCAAGAGTATCCTTTGTACCGCGGATAATGTGATAACGTACACCAGGAAGATCCTTTACACGTCCACCACGAACCAGTACAACTGAGTGTTCCTGGAGGTTGTGTCCAATTCCAGGAATGTAAGCAGTAACTTCAATACCATTACTCAAGCGAACACGAGCAATCTTTCTAAGAGCTGAGTTAGGTTTCTTAGGTGTCATTGTCATAACACGAGTACAGACACCACGCTTCTGCGGACATGAATCAAGTGCGGGAGCCTTGGTTCTGTTTGCTGCAGACTGACGACCTTTACGAATTAATTGGTTTATTGTAGGCATCGGCCTATTCTCCTATAAAATGCCGAGCAGCACCTCGGACAGAAATACAAGTGAAAATATTGTACCGAATTCAAAGATAGTCCGTCAATAGAATTTCTATGAATTCGGTATAACTATCTACTAATCTTCATCATTTGTTGATACTTCAGGCATCAGCATTTCTGATGACATCTGAGATTCCATTTCCTTTTCCTGTCTGCGAAGCTCAAGAATTTCATTCATTCTTTCGTCAAGGTCTGCATTTGCACGGTCAGAAAGCTTTACCTTCTGATACCTGCGCATACCAGTTCCAGCAGGAATCATGTGACCAATAATGACGTTTTCCTTAAGACCATGCAAATGGTCAACAGCACCGGCAATTGCAGCATTTGTCAGAACCTTTGTAGTCTCCTGGAATGAAGAGGCAGAAATGAAAGAGTCCGTTGCAAGGGCAGCCTTAGTAATACCCTGGAACATTGGGCTTGCAACAGCAGGCTGACCACCTTCTGCAATAACGCGCTCATTTTCCTTATGGAATTCATACTTGCCAACCTGCTGACCAAAGATGAACTTTGTATCACCAACAGAACGTATTTCAACCTTTCTAAGCATCTGGCGGATAATGATACCGATATGCTTGTCATTGATTGCAACACCCTGTGCGCGGTAAACAGACTGAATCTGATCCATAAGGAAGTTCTGAAGCTCATTTTCACCAAGAATTGCAAGAACATCTCTTGGGTCTGCAGAACCGTCACAGAGCATTTCTCCAGCCTTAACGTGGTCACCGTCACGAACAAGAAGACGCTTCGTCATAGGAACAAAGTGGTCAAACTTCTTTCCATACTCATCAAGAACCTGAATGCAACGCTTACCCTTTACAATCTTGTCAAATTTTACAGTACCTGAAATCTGTGCAAGAACAGTAGGATTCTTAGGCTTACGTGCCTCAAACAATTCAGAAACACGAGGAAGACCAAGAGTAATATCGTTAGCCTTTGTAGCCGCCTTTGGAATTGTTGCAAGAACTTTTCCTGCAACTACAGGATCCATATTCTGAACCTGAAGCAAAGCACCAGTAGGAAGATAGTAAGTACCAAGTTCATTACCTGCATCATCAGTTACAACAATGCGAGGCTGCTTTGTATCAAGGTGAAGGTCAGTTATTTCACGGCGAACAGCACCTGTCTGAACATCAGTAGTCTCAATAAGAGTTTCACCCTGAACAACATCCTCCCAGTGAGCGACACCAGGAACTTCTGCAATGATAGGCTCGTTATACTGTTCAAATTCTCCAACAGGAACAGCAGCCTTTGCAGTACAGTCAGCATTTACAAAATCCTTATAGATGACAGAACCGTTTTCAATCATGATTTCCTGATCATTACTGATAAGGTACAGTACATCACCCTTGATAAGGATTCGTCCATCGCTAGAAGCCTTTATGTCAGAACCATCCTTTGAAATAATTACTGTATCCTTACGTACACGCTTTCCGTCTTCTACGACAACTTTTCCACCGTCAATGCTATAAGTATTAAACAGCCTTGTTACGACCATCGTACCACGACGTGTAAACAGCCAGTCACCGTTATCCTTAACAACATGAACACCGTCAACACTCTTGATGTAAACATCATACTTCATCGTGATATGGTTATCAGAAGCAGTAGTATCAGCAGCGCCACCAGTATGGAATGTACGGAGTGTAAGCTGAGTACCCGGCTGACCGATTGACTGAGCTGCGATTGTTCCAACAGCTTCACCAATTTCTACAATCTTATTACGAGCAAGATCCTTTCCGTAGCACTTTACACAGATACCGTACTTGCTTTCACAAGTCAATACAGTGCGAAGCTTGACCTTTTCAACACCAGCCTTGTCAATTTTTTCTGCAAGAGCTTCATCAATATACTGGTTAACGTCACAGAGCAACTCACCGGTATAAGGATCAAGAACACGTTCAATAGAATAATGACCGGCAATACGGGAAGCAAGAGATTCAATTACCGTATCACCGTCTTTTATAGCCGTATAGTCAATACCGTTGATAGTACCACAGTCATCTTCATTTACAACTACGTTCTGAGAAACATCAACCAGACGTCGTGTCATGTAACCTGCGTCAGCAGTCTTCAAAGCTGTATCTGACAAACCTTTACGGGCACCGTTTGTTGAAATGAAGAACTCAATAACAGAAAGACCCTCCTTAAAGTTTGCCTTGATAGGAAGTTCAATGATGTCTCCGTTAGGCTTCTGCATCAATCCACGCATAGCAGCCAGCTGGGAAATCTGTTTCTTAGAACCACGGGCACCAGAATGAGCCATCATGTGGATAGTATTAAATCCGTCACGATGAGCTTCAAGGTTTTTCATCATAAGGTCAGTAAGGGTATCATTTGTCTTTTCCCATACTTCAGTAACCTTCTTATAGCGTTCTTCACCAGTAATAATACCGTCAGACCACTGCTTGACGATTGCCTCAACCTTCTTGTTAGCTTCGTCAACCATGCTCTTCTTTTCTTCTGGAACAAGGATATCTTCCATAGAAAGAGTTGCACCAAAGAAAGTAGCATTCTTGTAACCGCATTCCTTGATAGCGTCAAGCATTCTGATTGTAAGCCATGCACCCTTTGAATGGTACACATCCTCAATCATGGCCTTAAGCTTTTTGTCACCCATCTGCTCGTTATAATATTCTACTTCCTCAGGCATTGCTTCATTAAAACGCAAACGTCCTGCAGAAGTAAGAAGATACTTCTTGCCATTTGCGTCAGTTACAACACCCTTGTCACCATGAACAGTCTTAGAAATTGCATCACAGTGAATCTTTATTTCTGCCTGCCATTCAATAGCACCAGAAGCAGCGGCAAGACGTACTTCATCAGCAGAACTGAACAATTTATATCTTAATTCGCCAGTCTTTTCATCTTTTACAGGACCACCCTTTGACTTTGGCTTGATTGAAGTCATGTAATAAATTCCCAGAACCATGTCCTGAGATGGAGCAACAATAGTCTTTCCGTTTGCAGGGTCGAGAAGGTTTCTTGCAGAAAGCATCAAAGTCCAACATTCCATCTGAGCAGCCTGCGTCAAAGGAACATGAATAGCCATCTGGTCACCATCAAAGTCAGCGTTAAATGCTTTACATGCAAGAGGATGCAGTTTCAAAGCCTTACCAGGAACAAGAACAGGTTCAAATGCCTGAATACCAAGGCGGTGCAATGTAGGAGCACGGTTAAGCATAACAGGATGCTCGCGTACAACCTCATCAAGAACTGCATAAACTTCTGCGGCTTCGCTTTCAACAAGCATCTTTGCCTTTTTGATATTAAAAACAACACCCTTGTCTACAAGCTTCTTCATTATAAATGGCTTGAACAATTCCAAAGCCATCTTTTCAGGAAGACCACACTGCCACAACTTAAGTTCAGGACCAACAACAATAACAGAACGTCCTGAATAGTCAACACGCTTACCCAACAAGTTCTGACGGAAACGTCCCTGCTTACCTTTGAGCATGTCACTTATAGATTTAAGAGGACGGTTAGACGCACCCTTTACAACACGCTGCTTACGCTTTGTATTATCAAACAGAGCGTCAACAGCTTCCTGAAGCATACGCTTTTCATTACGTATAATGATGTCAGGAGCAGAAAGGCTCTGGAGTCTCTTAAGACGATTGTTACGGTTAATAACTCTTCGGTACAAGTCATTCAAGTCAGACGTAGCAAAACGTCCTCCGTCAAGCTGAACCATAGGACGCAATTCTGGAGGAATGACAGGGATTACGTCAAGAACCATCCAGCTAGCCTTGTTGCCAGAAGAGCGGAAGTTTTCAACAATCTCGATACGCTTCAAAAGACGCTTATCAGTCTTGTCCCCTTTCTCTATCATCTTTGCACGCAATTCTGCTGCAAGTTCATCAAGATCAAGGTTTTCAAGAAGGGTCTTTATAGCCTCAGCACCCATGCCGGCTGTGAAAGAACCACCATAGCGTTCCTGAGCCTGCATGTATTCATCTTCTGTCAAAAGCTGATTCTTCTCAAGGTCTGTATCACCCGGATCAATAACGATATATTTTTCATAGTAAAGTACAGAACGCAAGCTGGCAACCTGCAAATCAAGCAGAAGCCCCATGCGGCTAGGTACAGAATGATAATACCAGATGTGGCTTACAGGAGCAGCAAGCTCAATGTGACCAGTACGTTCACGGCGAACCTTAAAGTGAGTAACTTCAACACCACAGCGGTCACAAATAACACCCTTATAACGGATACTCTTGAATTTACCACAGTAACATTCCCACTCTTTTGTCGTACCGAAAATACGCTCACAGAAAAGACCGTCACGCTCAGGACGCAGAGTACGATAGTTTATAGTTTCCGGCTTCTTAACCTCACCATAAGACCACTGTCTAATGGCATCAGGTGAAGCAATCTTAATCTGAAGACTTGCAAAATCCTGAATATCACGCATTATCGCCCTCCTTATCAAAACCCTGACCATTCTTGTCAATCAATTCCTGGTCACGTTCAGTAAGCGCAATCTGCTTACCCTTATCATCATAAATACTAAAGTCCAAAGCGAGACCACGCATTTCCTGTACCAAAACATTGAATGATTCAGGAACACCAATAGGAGCACTAGGGTCACCCTTTACGATTGACTCGTACACCTTTGAACGGCCGTTCATATCATCAGACTTAATTGTCATCATTTCCTGCAAAGTATTTGCAGCACCATAAGCTTCAAGAGCCCAAACTTCCATTTCTCCAAGACGCTGACCACCAAACTGTGCCTTACCACCAAGCGGCTGCTGTGTAACAAGAGAATATGGACCTGTTGAACGGGCATGCATCTTATCATCAACCAAGTGGTGCAGCTTCATAAAGTAAATTACACCGACAAAGATTGGATTTACAAAAGGCTCACCTGTAAAGCCGTCATGAACAATCTGCTTACAGTCAGAAGACAAACCAGCCTTCTTAAGCTCTTCAGCAATTTCTTCCTGGCTAGGTGTCTGGAATGCAGGAGAATCGTACCACTTGTTAAGAACAAGACCTGCGCGTCCAAGCTCAGATTCCATAATCTGACCAATGTTCATACGAGAAGGAACACCAAGAGGGTTCAGACATACATCAAGAGGTGTACCGTCTTCAAGATAAGGCATGTCTTCTACAGGAAGAATACGTGCAACAACACCCTTATTTCCGTGACGACCAGCCATCTTATCACCAACAACAAGCTTTCGCTTATCTGCAATTACAACCTTTACAAGCTCATCTACACCAGGGCTCAATTCATCGCCTTCTGTTCTCTTAAGACGCTGAATGTCAATTACAACACCTTCAACACCGTGAGGGAGCTTCAAAGAAGAATCACGGACTTCTTTTGCCTTTTCACCGAAGATAGAATTCAACAGCTTGAATTCAGGTGTTGTCTCAGTATCGCTCTTAGGCGTTACCTTACCTACAAGGATATCTCCAGAACGAACCTTTGCACCAACACGAACAATACCTTCAGCATCAAGATTATCAAGAGTCTTTTCTGAAGTATTAGGAATATCTCTTGTAATCTTTTCCGCACCAAGTTTTGTCTCGCGTATTTCAGTAGAGAATTCGTGAATATGCATAGAAGTATACATATCTTCCTTTACAACCCTCTGGCTGATCAAGACAGCATCCTCATAGTTGTATCCATTCCAAGGAACAAATCCTACAAGAAGGTTTCTTCCAAGAGCAAGTTCTCCGTTAAATGTTGCAGGACCATCAGCAATGACAGCACCAGCCTTTACTTTTTCACCAACCTGTACTGTTGGTCTCTGATGGTTACATGTATCAGAGTTGTTCTTCTGATACTTAAGAAGCGGATATTCATCCAGTTCTCCTGCAGCAGCTCCATCAGGCTTAATCTTTATAAGGTCGCTTTCAACCCAGACAACTTCACCGTCACGTTTTGCCTTTACGAGAACACCAGAATCATAAGCAGTCTTTGCTTCCATTCCAGTACCTACATGAGGAGGTTCTGGGAAAATAAGAGGAACAGCCTGACGCTGCATGTTACAACCCATCAAAGCACGGTTAGCATCGTCATGCTCAAGGAACGGAACAAGAGATGCTGAAACAGAAATAACCTGACGAGGAGAAACATCCATATACTGAATGTCTTTTGGAGAACGGCTTGAATAGTCACCACGGTGACGAACAGAAACCATTTCTGTAGGGAACGAACCGTCATCCTTCATGCCTTCTGTAACCTGACCGATTGTATACTTATCTTCATCAATAGCTGTCAGATACTCAACTTCGTTTGTAGCTTTTCCGTCTACAACCTTGCGATATGGCTCAGAAAGGAATCCATATTCATTTACACGTGTAAAGATTGCAAGAGAAACAATAAGACCAATGTTTGGACCTTCAGGAGTTTCAATAGGACACATGCGGCCGTAATGAGTATAGTGAACGTCACGAACTTCAAATCCTGCACGCTCACGTGAAAGTCCACCAGGACCAAGAGCATTCAGGCGGCGCTTGTGAGTAAGTTCAGACAGCGGGTTACACTGATCCATGAACTGAGAAAGCTGTGAAGAACCAAAGAATTCCTTTATGCCAGAAACTATTGGCTTAATGGAAATAAGGTCCTGAGGCTTCAATGTCTCAGTTTCCTTAAGGTTCATTCTGTCTTTCGCAATGCGTTCCATACGTGCAAACGCAGTCTTAAACTGATTTGTAAGAAGCTCACCAACAGAACGAATACGACGGTTTCCAAGATGGTCAATATCATCAAGAACCTCATCGCCAACGTATACTGCAATAAGGTGCTTCATTGTCTGAATGATATCTTCCTTAATAAGGGTTACATCATCAGTAGGATCCTTATAGTCAAATTTCTTGTTCAGCTTATAGCGTCCTACGGCACCCAAATCATATCTTCTCTGGGTAAAGAACATGCTGTTCAAGTCCTTTTCAGCAGACTCATAAGTTATAGGCTCACCTGGCATCAAAACTTCATAAACCTTAGAAAGACAATCTTCCTTAGAAGGTTCATCTGTTACCATTTCACCATTCTTAGAGAAAAGGATCTCCTCCCTTTCAAAACAGTTGATAATCATCTCGCTGTTCAAAGACAAGTTTTCTTCTGTCTTATCCTTAGGATCATCACGAGTATCAAGCTTTATGACATTAATTTCAGTAACACCGTTTGCAATCAAATCATCCAAATCATGCGGATGGATTTTATCACCGGCACGGAACAGTTTTTTATCTTCACCAGTTTCTGAATCCTTTACGATAACAGGATTAGCAAGAACCTTACCAATAAGCTCTTCTCTTTTTTCAGGTTCATTTGAAACAGAAACATTTTCTGTAAGGTAGAAAGATTTTATGATTTCTTCCCTTGTACTGTATCCAAGGGCACGCAGGAAAATTGTACCCAAGATTTTCTTCTTGCGGTCAATCTTTGCGTAAATAAGTTCTTTTTTCTGATCAATTTCAAATTCAAGCCAGGAACCGCGGTAAGGAATGATGCGGCTTGAAAGCACACCCTTTTCACGCTGGAAAATAACTCCTGGAGAGCGGTGAATCTGACTTACAACAACGCGTTCTGCACCGTTTATAATAAACGTTCCGCGATCTGTCATAAGGGGAATGTCACCCATGTAAATGTCTTTCTGGCGGATTTCACCAGATTCCATATTGTTTAAGTTAATTCGTGCCTTAAGAGGAACTGAATAGGTAAGCCCCTTTTTCTTGCATTCCAATTCGCTGTACTTTATATTATCAAAGTCCAACATATAGAACTCATATTCCAAAGACAGAGCACCGTCCTGGCTTTCAATAGGGAAAGTAGAAGTAAATACTTCCTGAAGTCCCTGCTTTTCAAGCTTTTCGCCTTTATCGAGCTTTTTCTTCTGAATAAAGCTTTCATAAGAAGAAAGCTGAATGTCCACTAAGTCAGGAAGCTCCATAAAATCTTTAATGTCTTTTCCAATATACGTCCTAACTATTTTTTTGGTCTTTGCGTACATCAAATACCCCTATACTTGTTCAAACAGCGCACGGATTGCTGCTACAAGGGAAACTCACCTCAGCACAGAATTCTTCGCACACTTCACGGACAGTTTGAGTCCGAGCGGACTGTACGTCATCGCAGTCTGCCAGTTCTTATTTTTAGACGCCTAAAGCTTCGGAAAAGAAAATCTTTCCCGAAGCTTATTTTTAGAGCTTTTTAAGTATGTATTTTACAAAGAAATAAAGTTTTCAAACTTATTTCTTGCTTGCCTTTCCGCCAGCTGCAGCAATGTCAGCGATCATCTTGTCAGCATCTTCCTTAGATACACCTTCCTTAAGTGTCTTTGGAGCGCCTTCAACAAGAGCCTTTGCTTCACCAAGTCCGAGACCTGTGATTGCACGTACAGCCTTGATAACAGCAATTTTCTTTGCAGCATCAACAGAATCAAGAGTAACTGTGAACTCTGTCTGTTCTTCAGCAGCAGCTGCAGGACCAGCAGCAGCTACAGCTACAGGAGCAGCTGCAGAAACGCCGAATTTTTCTTCCATTGCCTTTACGAGGTCAGCAGCCTGCTGAACTGTCATGTTTGCAATTGCGTCAAGGATTTCATCATTTGTAAGTGCCATAATTGTCTTCTCCATAATCATTATGTCGATTAATTAATTTCCGTCACAGAAAGAACAAACTGTTCCCTAAACCTGTTTTCCGGTATGTTCCATGGACAGTAATCAGCACATTGAAGCCTGACCATGGTTTGTAACTGCCGGCAACTCACGCTGCCAGACAATACTTATGCGCTTGCGCCGCCTTCTGCCTGCTTCTTTTCCACATAAGCCTGCAATGTTCCAGCAAGTTTTCGTGCAGGACCATTGATAGCAGACATAAGCATAGCAATAAGCTGCTTTTTGCCAGGAAGCTTTGAGAAAGCTTCGATTTTTGCCTGATCGTATACTTCGTTTTCTACGATAGCACCCTTTACAACGAGGGATGGTGCATCCTTTGCAAAGTCAAAAAGAACTTTTGCAGCTTCGTTAGCCTCACCCTTAACCATTGCAATGGCAGTTGGACCTGTAAGGTAATCAGCAACACCTTCAATCTTCATCTCATCGAAAGCAACACGTGCAAAAGTATTCTTAAATACCTTTATCTGTGCATCCTTCTCACGAAGAGAATGACGGAGCTTTGTTATCTGCTCTACAGTAAGTCCGCGATAATCAGCAAAAATATAGTTCTGATAATCAGAAAGAACCTTTTTAGCTTCTTCAATAGCTTTTGTCTTTGCAGGCTGAATCTGTTTTGCTCTGATAGCCATTATGCTTCCTCCTTGTAGTCAATCCATACACCAGGACCCATAGATGAGCTCAAAGAAACAGAACGTACAAAACCAGCCTTTGCATCAGCAGGCTTCTTGCGGTTCAATTCTGCAAGGAAAGCATTAACGTTTTCTGCAGTATTCTTTTCATCCATAGAAACTTTTCCTACAGCAATGTGAACAACGCCACCCTTGTCTGCACGGTATTCTGTACGACCTTTCTTAAGTTCGCCAACAGCAGCTGCAATGTCATTTGTAACAGTACCAGTCTTTGGGTTAGGCATGAGACCTTTTCTACCCAAAACCATACCAAGACGACCAACGTCCTTCATCATGTCAGGAGTAGCAACAGCAACATCAAATTCTGTCCAGCCACCCTTTACCTTTTCAATGTACTCTGTAGAACCAGCATAAGCTGCACCAGCGTCCAAAGCTTCCTTTACACGCTCATCCTTACAGAAAACGAGAACTTTCTTTTCACCGGCAAACTGATGAGGGAATACGAGAGTATCGCGAACAGTCTGATTTTTTGCAAGTCGAAGGCTGATTGACAATTCGATTGTTTCATCAAACTTTACGTAGTGAAGGTCTTTTACGAGCTTGCAAGCTTCTGCAACATCATACTTCTTAGAAACGTCGTACTTCTTAAGTGAATCCTGATATTTCTTTCCGTGCTTCATCTGTTAGCCCTCCACCTGAACGCCCATACTGCGTGCAGTACCAGCGATAATCTTCTTTGCAGCTTCAAGGTCATTTGCATTCAAATCTGGAAGCTTTTCCTTTGCGATATCCTCAAGAGCTTTCTGAGAAATCTTTCCAACTTTGTTAAGAAGAGGATTTCCAGAACCTTTCTGGATTCCAGCAGCCTTTTTAATAAGAACTGCTGCAGGTGGTGTTTTGAGGATGAATGTGTAAGACTTATCCTGATAAACAGTGATGATAACAGGGATTATGAGTCCCTTTTCCATTTTTGCGGTTCTTGCATTAAATTCCTGAACGAATTTTGGAGCAGAAACGCCGTGAGGTCCGAGAGCAGGACCAATAGGTGGAGCTGGAGTAGCAGCACCGGCAGGGCACTGCAACTTAATGACAGCTGTAACCTTTTTCTGAGCCATAATATATCTCCTTATGTGGTAATAACGAAATGTTTTTACTCAACGAGCAACTTTACATTTCTCCCAAAAACATTGATATGTTAATAAGCTATATTTTTTCAACCTGAGAGAAGTCAACTTCAACTGGTGTTACGCGACCAAAAATCTGAACATTAACGCGCAACTTATTTCTCTCAGTATTTATTTCTTCTACTGTACCGCTGAATGTAGCAAAAGCACCTTCGGTAATCTTAACATTGTCACCAATGTCATAATTCTGTGCAAGGCGAGAGACACGCTCCCCTTTAATTGCACCAGTCTGCTGCAAGATACCTCTAGCTTCTTCTGTAGAAATTGGACGAGGGCGTTCCTGTGGTTCTGTACCAACAAAACCATTTACGCCTGTAATTGAACGGACTTTTGTACAAGTTGCTTTCCAACCAATCTGAGGAAGATCCATCTCAAGCATTATATAGCCGGGAAGCAGTTTATTATGGCGAACAGTTTTCTTTCCAGTCTTTGTAGTCCCAGAAATTTCTTCCATCGGAACCTTAACATCAGTCAGGACAGCAGAATCAATTTCGTTATTATCAAGAAGCCTGCGCAATTCGCGCTCAATCTTCTGCTCCCATCCTGTAAAAGTCTGAACGATATACCAACTCTTTGCCATTTAGGACTACCTACAATTAGATTCTAGAATATAATACGAAGACCTTCTGTAAACATCCAGTCAAAAAGTCCAAGAATCAATGCACATACAATTGTAGAAACAAGAACAACCTTTACAGAAGCAACAGCTTCATCTCGTGAAGGCCAAACTACTTTTCCTAACTCTGCAGCACATTCTTTGCAAAACTGGACAAACTTCTTCATTACAAAATCCTCTTTTTATGAAATTAACAGGCCAGGCAGGACTCGAACCCGCGACAACCGGTTTTGGAGACCGGGACTCTACCAACTGAGCTACTGACCTAAAATATTTTATTTTACCTTTGTTTCCTTATGAAGAGTCTGCTTGCGGCAGAATGGACAATACTTATTCTTTTCAAGCTTACCACTGATATTCTTGCGGTTCTTATATGTTGTATAGTTCTTCTGCTTGCAATCAGTGCACTGCAAAGCAATAATTTCTACGGCTGACTTTTTCTTGCTTGCCATATATTTGCTCCTTACTAATTTTCTTCACAGCTCCCGAGCGGAATCGGACCGCTGACCTCATCGTTACCAACGATGTGCTCTAC
>CAMVHR010000068.1 GCA_947167345.1 uncultured Treponema sp. | reverse complement strand
AGGGAATGCCGATAGAACTTGTCCAGGTGCTTCTTGGCCATACAAAGATTGACACGACATTGCGGTATGCAATGGTGCGGCAGCACAACGTAAGGGCTGCGCACGAAAAATATGTCTGCTAGACAGTAAAGGCAGACTCTATAACATAAAAAAATAAAACCATTCCTCACGGCAGGAGCCGAAAAACCGTAGCAAAAGTTACGGCAGGGCACTATTCTGCAAGAAACTTTCCGTTTTCATACACGCAACAGAACGTTTCTATACACGCAACAAAACGTTTCCATACACGCGACAAAACGTTTCTATACATGAAACGAAACATTTCCATACACTCCACGAAAAATTTCTGGCAGTAAAAAGATTTGTGTATACGAAAAAGAATCCAGCTTATGATAAAAATGATTCTATTTTAATATTGCTTTAATAAAACTGGTGAAAATTCATGCCCCTATCCCGACAAATAGGCATTTGTAGGAATAAAACCTAGCGTTTTCAGAAGGAGTGAAAACGCTAGATGTGTGGGGCTACGAACTAAGAAACACCTTTAATTGATTTATTACAAATTTTCGATTCATTATATCTTTATGAATCCAATCCCACCAAACGACTACACCGTTTTTTTCATAATCAATTCTTAAATCTGCTGGCATCAATAAATAAAACTTATCGTCATCAATTTTATTTATGTCAATTAATAATGATATAGCCAAATCTCCTTTTGTTAGAATCCTGTAAGAATAAGAAGTCCTCCAATTTGTTGGAGTTTCGTCAATTGCTAAATCCAATAATTTATTATTATTTTTCTTTCCCATTTTATAAATCTTCACATAATATTTATTTAATTGAGAAGAATAATCTGGATGCTCTAAGACAATAAAATCTTTTTCTTCAATCAAATTATTATATGCATTATTAAAACTATCTTTACAACTTGAAAATAAAATGAGAAGTAAAAAAAGAAATAACGAATAAATAATATTATTGTTCATATGTTTTAGTTCCTGCTGTAGCTTTATAATAGATAGGTTCACCTGATTTATGAACCCAATTGTAATCAATTTTTGATTCTGGAGTTGGCACTCCTGTTGAGCCTCCTTTATTTCCTGTAACACTAACTCCAAAATAATCTGATATATCTTTTGCAATTGTTTGTTTTCCAAATAGTTTTGACAAAAATCCTATTTTATTTTCATTTGCAGTGTTACATTGATTTAGTTTTATCGTTGCACCTTTATTGAAGGCTTTTGGATTAAGTTCTGATAAATTTTCTTTTGTTAGATATTCTCTTTTTCCAGGACCTTCACCTGAGCCTATACACAATTTATCCTCAGTCCCATGACCAAACATTTCAAGAGAATCGATATTACCAGATTTCAACAAATCCTTTAATTCAGAAACACTATCAATTTTCTTTAGAATCACAGAATCTGTTTCAGCATTATATGAAGAAGTCGATTTTATCTCATTAGCACAAGTTGCAGCGGCATCATCAAAATTTGTCCCCTGATTCTCGTTTCCGCCACCTTGGAATGTTGAAATAACAAGATAGTTCTTTCTTCCATCAGGGTCTATATAGCGTACCGGATTATTGGCCGCGTAGTGGTACAAATTACCATTTATTTTAGTTACAAGTCGTGATTCTCCAAGGTATATATTCTTGATATTCTGAGGTGTAAAGGCTGCATTCCCTCTCCAAGCCCAGAACCTGCTAAAATATACGGTTTCACTGCTGGAAGTATATTTATTAGTTCTCTGACCGTCAGCAGCGTAAACATACCAAGCTTCTGTACTTCCTAAGAACGGTTACTTTTCCAGCAGCATTATCAGGGGGTTCCAGGTTCTCCATATTCATATTCCGTATCTGCTGTTTTCGGATAATCTATTTTTACAAGCCTGTTAAGTCCATCATAAAGGTAATGAATGGAAACTAGGTTTTGAGCCCTCATGGCAGCAGTACTTTCCGAAATCAATCTATATGCATCATATTCATATTCATTGCGTCCACCGTCCACGCTCGAAAGGGTAAGCTTTCTTCCGAGCATGTCATAGCTTGCCTTTATGTCGTTGCCCTTCACGTCAGTCGCCTTGAGCATCTCGCCAATGGCCAGGAAGCTCAGTCCTGATAACGCGGTCAAGGCTGTCGTACTCCGTAAGCGTAGGACGAATTGTTGGAGCCGTAAAACTTCCAGAATCCAGTGCAAGGGCGGAAAGTCCTCCCTCAATAAAGTAAGGCTGCCCCTGTGAAGCAATACGTCCCATAGCGTCATACTCGACTGCACCCGACACGTTCCATCCAGTCCGCTTGCTGTCGGATGCCCTGTCATAGACCTCTCCAGTCTTTGCAGTCCTCAATGCCCTTCCTAATCCATCAGAAACCGAAGTCATGTTGCCGTATCGGAGCGTTACCGATATCTCGGAAAGAAGTTCCGTCATGCAGTAACTGGAGTGCGGGCTGTAAAAAGGACTAAGGACTATTTCTATGTTAGTATATATACCTTAATGTCCCTTTTGCAATAGGAAATCTAAAAATTTCTATAAAAAGATTCTCGTGTGCTTGCGTATAGACTTTATTAAAAAAGTAAAGTATATTTTACTTATGGCAGACAACAGCAAGAATCTTGCCCGCAAGATTATAGCACAAAACAGAAAAGCTCGTTTTAATTATACCATAGAGGATACTATTGAATGTGGCGTAGTACTTGAAGGTACGGAAGTAAAGTCTGTCAAGGCTGGAACAATATCATTTGCAGACAGTTTCGCAGTAATTGAAAATGGAGAAGTATGGGTTCAGAATTTTCATATTTCAGAATATTCCTATTCATCTGTTTTTAATCACAATCCTGACAGAAAGAAAAAGTTGCTTCTGCATAAAGACGAAATCAAAAGGCTTCAAAGAAAAGTTGACGAAAAGGGTTACACTCTTGTACCTTTGGAGTTTTATTTAAAGAATGGTCGTGTAAAACTTGCTTTAGGCGTATGTAAAGGAAAGAAGCAATTTGACAAACGTGCCGATATAAGGGACAGAGACATTAACAGGGAAATAGCCAGGGAATTCAAAAACCGTCAGCAGGAATAGAACAAAAACTGTTCCGAGGAGTTTTATATGAAAAAAAAGTTTTTAGTGATTTTTGCAATTCTTTTTATCCACACAATTCTTTCCGCAGAAGGCATTATTGAATTTTACAGTACTCAGTCAGAATCTGCTGACGTTGAAATGATAGGCATGACAACTGACTTGTATTACAGCCAGCTGCAGAATACTAACGGATATTCCGTTATAGACAAAAGAGACAGAGAATATAACGCAATTACAAAGACAAAAGGCGGCATCAGTTTTTACGCCCAGATTGAACAGGCTTCTGAAGACGAGGGTCTTTGGACATGTACGCTACATGCCATTGACGGCAAGACAAACAAGGAATCTTACATCGTAAAGAATTATGAGTCTTACTATAAAATTCTATTGGATGCAAAAGCTTCAATAAATACATTACTTGCAAAACTTTCAGATTCTTCTTTAAACTCTGCTCCAGAATCTGATTTATACGGTACATGGGATGCAGAAAATTCTGTTAACAAAATTGTAATAATGCAGAACAGAAAAGGCTTTGTCATTTATGATAACGGAACAAGCATGAATGTATCAGTAAGTGTTGAAGGCTCAAACATCACGGTTCGTCAAATTGAGAAATCTGACAATGCCTCTTATCCCACAGTCTGGAAGCTGACTAAATCTGAAAATGGAGTCTTACGCGGAACTAAAATTTCAGGTGACAGTACAACTCCTGTTGAATGGATAAAGCGATAGAGACACTTTTGTCTAAATGACTACACTGCCCTGCCTTATGACATTTACACGACCTTCCAGCAATGAAACTATAGTCGAAGGAAGTGCATTTATTTTATTTCCATCATCAACGATAAGGTCTGTTTCTTGTTCAAATTCTTTCTTTATATCCGCCATATAGGATAAAACAGGCATACCGCTTCTGTTTACACTTGTTGAATACAAAGGAGCTTTGCACAAACCAATAATATCACGAAGCCACTCATCTCCAGGACAACGGAATGCAACAGTTTCCGCACTGTCTGCCAAAGGAGCATTTTTTTTAACCTTTACAATCAAAGTTAGTGCACCAGGCCACTTTTCAAGCAAATATGAAGGTATTTTATCATCGGTATATTCATATAAGTCTTCGGGTTTTGCAATCAGCTGGATCAAAGGCTTTGTTTCGGCACGACCCTTTATAGACCTGATTACTGCATCTGTATGAAAGCGTTCCTTTGAATTTTTTAGATCAACAATGCCACTAAATCCATAAACAGTATCTGTCGGTAAAATAACTATCTTTCCTTCTACCACAGAACGTACAACAAGGGTAATACTGTCTTCATCTTTTTTTGATATAATCATACAAAAGCCTGTCTTTGACGGTTGCTTCTTTGCAAAAATCCTTTACCGGCATCAAAAAGGAACATAATGCAATAAGCAAGTAAAAAGAATACGAGCCCAACAGTCTTGCAGAACCATTCAGGAAAATACTTTACATCTTCATGAAAAAGTACACTGCCTGGATCGTAAATTTGATTTTCATGCACGGCAAGTCCACTAATCTTTACGATTTTCTCGCCTTCGCGTATGTATGAAAGTTTTCTTGCATAAGCAGCGATTACATCCATATCTTTTTCAAGGGCAACTTTTTCAAGCATGAGTTCTTCTTTTATCTGTTCAATATTCGCAGCATGAAGGCTAAGCCGACGTTTCTGTTCATTAAGCTGTGATTCAGCCCACAAGCTATTTCTGCCACAAAGAATCGAGATGAAAACATAAAAAAGTGTTCCGACAACTGCTGCTACAAGGACTCTACATTTAATCATTGATTATTACTTCGGAAAATTTACATAAAGAAATTATACTTAAATAATAGTATCTTTTTAATATCATCATGCCGATATATCTAGAAAAGCAAGATTAAAATATTTTTATACTCTTGTTTACTATCATTTTTGAAGGGGATTTATATGAGTGACTCATCAGGCACAAATACAGAACTGGATCAATACGGCGTCTGGGTAAAGACTCCTCCACACATAAATCAGGAAACAGTAGAAGCTGTAGAAGAAGAGCCGGCTGATTCCCTTTCTGACTTTTCATTTATAGATGAATTACCAACAGAGTCTCAGGAAATTCCTGCACAGGAAGATTCAGACATTATAGAAGAAATTACTCCAAGCGAAAGCAGTTCTGATGAATCAGTTTCTCTTGATGAATTTATATCAGATACAGAAGAAGCAGAAGAAACATCTGAAACTACTGAAAATGAAGCAAATTCTGTTGATGAAGCAGAAGATGGTGAAATTTCTCTGGACGACTTCTTTGACGGTGATTCCAGCTTCATGGAAGAAGAAACAAAAGAAGAAGAAAAGGAAGAGGCTCCTTTAGATATTGACCTTGAATTTGATGATAATCTAGATGTGCAGACGGTAGACAATTCTGATGATACGCCATTCTTTGACGAAACAGATTCTTCAGACGGTAAAAAGGCTTTAGATTCTGACGGACTAGCAACAGAAGGCGTTGATATCGATGACTTCTTTAGTGATGACTCTTCATCAGATTCATCAAGCAGCACGTCTGATTCTGAAACAACAGAGACTGTTGATGTCAGTGATTTTGACGATATGCTTGATAATATAAGTGATGATTCAAGAGCTACTGAAACAAAGACTGAAGAAACTTCATCTGCAGAAAATACTAGTACAGAAGATATTGACTTGTCTGAATTCGGGCTTGAAGAAACTTCGGCGGAAGAAGCTCCTGCATCTGAAGAAGAAGATTCTGATGACATGAAGACAAACTTTGATTTGAGTGTGTCTACAGAAGATGAAGGATCAGAAGAAAATGTCGAATCAAATGCTTCTGATGCAACAGAAGAAAACATATCCATTTCCATAGAGCCAGAATCTGCTAATGGTACAAACAGCAGTTCTGACAACACTAAGGAAATGAATGTAACTTCAGATTCTTCAAATGAAGATTTTGATGTAGATTCATTGCTCGATTCAATAGAAGACGAAAGCGGTGAGTCTGTATCACTTGAAAACGAAGCTCAGCCTGATACAGAAAAAACTCTTGAAAATTTGCCAGTTGATGATACAATAAAAACATCAGATAAGGATGAGGATGAGGAAGATATGAGTGCAACAAATGAATTATTGAAGCAAATTGCTGGAGAATTGTTAACTCTCAAACAAGAAATAAGCGGTCTTAAAACAGAAGTTGAGAATATAAAAAAAGGAAAACAAACCTCATCTGAAATAGAAGACGAAATTGACATTCCGACACCAGTGGCAGAAGAAGAAAAGCCATCGTCTTTCCTTGACGAAGCAGATGATGTCGCTTTGTCTGAAAATGAACTGGGAAATATTTTTGCATCAGCAGAAATAGCTTCTAGTGAAGAAGAAGCACCTTCAAAAGAAATCGTTTCTGACGAAATTATTTCTGAAGAACCAGTTTCTGAGGAAACAGTTTCTGAGGAACCTGTCTCTGACAACATATCTTCTGACGAAACAGTTTCAGAAGAATTCGCTTCTTCAGAACCTGAAATAGAAGAACCTGTTATTGCAGTCTCTGACAACATATCTTCCGATGAACCTGCCATTGAAGAACCAACTATAGAAGAAGAGCCTGTTTCAGAAGAATCAGTTACAGAAGATACAATTCCAGAAGAAGACAGCTCTGATAATGAAGTTTTGGAAGGAACTCTTCCAGAAGAAATTACTTCAAACGAAAATCTTTCTGATGAAGTTGCATTTGAAGAACCTGTTGTAGAGGTAGAGTCTGATGAAAATGCATCGGAAGAAAGTACTGTAGAAGAAGCTGCAATAGAAGAACCTGTCATCGAAGAAGATACCGCAGCAGAAGAGGCGGATGAGACTATTGAAGAAGAAATCGACATTCCAGTAGCTTCTTCTACAGATACAGAATCATCATTCCTTGACGAATCAGATGATGTCGCTCTGTCTGAAAATGAATTAGGTAATATCTTTGCATCTGCAGAAATCGCTTCCGAAGAGACAGGCTCTGAAGAAACTGGTGCAGAGGAGACAGTCATAGAGGAGCCTGCTTCAGAAAATGTAGTGCCTGCTGACAATGATGCGATATCGGAGGATGCAACTAAAGAAATAGAAAGTACTGATACAGTTGAAGAAGAACAGCCTATTGAAGAAACTCCAGCACCTGCACCTGCTGAAGAAGTTTCTGAAAATGATGATATTGAGGATGTTCTTTTCGGAGACAGTACAGAAGAAAATACAGATATAGCAAATGACTTTGCAGAAGTAACAGAAGAGCCTGCTATTGAAGAAGATTTGCCGTCTGATGAAATAGAAATTCCTGCTGCAACGGAAGAGGCATCTTCATCATTCCTTGATGAAGCGGATGATGTCGCCCTGTCTGAAAATGAATTGGGTAATATCTTTGCATCTGCAGAAATTGCCTCTGAAGAAACAGGCTCTGCAGAAACTGGTGCTGAGGAGACAGTCATAGAGGAGCCTGCTTCAGAAGATGAAGCAACAATTGCAGAAGAAGCAGAATCTGTAGAGTCAGTTGACAGCATTACTCGTGAAATGCCAGAAGCTGAAGAAGAGGATGAACTTGAAGAACTTGAAAATCCTATTACTGTAAATGACATTCTTGAAAATGCTTCAGAAGTTGAAGACACTGAAGACTCCCCTCTTACAGAAGATAATCTTGAATATCTTAATGGAGATATCACATCTGATGATGTAGCATCATCAGACGATGTATCATCTGAAGAAGAAGAACTGGAACAGGGTATTAATGACGAACCTGTTCAGGTCTTCAACAATTCCTGGGAACAGGTAGATAACGAACAGGATTTTGAAGAATCAGAAGAAACTTCTGAGCAGGAAGACTCTTCTCCAGAAATTCCAGAGACAATGAAAGACGAAATCAAGACAGTACTTTCTTATGTTGACCAGTTGCTTGAAAGTCTTCCAGAAGATAAAATAGCCGAATTCGCTAAATCAGACGAATTCAATACTTATAAAAAGCTGTTCAAGGAACTTGGATTGGCTTAATGAGTATTACATTTACAAAATCTGCTAACGGTGAAGCGACTTGTTCATTTAATTCAATCAGGCTTCATTCTGCCTATAATCCAAGTCGTGAAGCCGAGCGTTTTGTACAAAATGTAAAATGTGATTTTAATCCAAAATATATTTTAATAACAGGTGCAGCACTTGTGACTGGAGTTCAGACGTGTGCTCTTCCGATCTCTTTCGTACTGTGCCGTTTATTTTAGAAAATATTTTCCTTCAGCACTTCTGTGTACAATTCAGTTTTCCGAAGATTTCAAACCCACCGAAAAATTATGGAATAAAACATTTTATACAACTCAAAATGACATACCTTTATCAGAACAAATCTTTTCTTATATGGGTGAAGAAGGAGTTGTTTCCTGTTTTTTTACAGCATGGCAACCTTCCGAAAAAGCTTTTCCAAAGGAACATGAACTTGCATGGAAACAAATAAAGATGTCCGTACTTAAGAGCAGGAATGTTCTTGCAACAAGAAGTTTCTTTGCAAAACGATGGGTAAAAAATACAATGAAGTTCTTCATAGCCCTCAAGAACATAAATATTCTTAAGAAAGGTTCTTCTCCCATAATAGTTTGTGCAAGTGGTCCCAGCCTGAAAACTTCACTGTCCTTTCTTTCAAAATACCGTGACAGATATTTTCTTATTGCAGTATCATCCGCACTATATCCGCTCGTTGAGAACAATATCATACCAGACTTGTGCATATCGACAGACGGAGGATACTGGGCAAAACATCATTTAGCCCATGCCCTTGTAAATAATACAGAAATCCCCATTGCACTTTCACCAGAATCTGCATGTTTTTCCAAAATATTACAATCCAGCAAAATCATTCCGCTCAGTTACGGAGATGGAATTTCTGAATCTTTTATATACGATCAGCACACACCTTCAATGCCTGCATACAGGAACGGAACAGTCAGTGGAACAGCAGCACAATTTGCACTCTCTGCAACAGACGGAAATGTTTTTTTCTGCGGACTTGATCTTGCACCTGTAAATGGATACGCGCATACACAGCCAAATGAGCTAGAGATTTTTAACATGAAATCTGACAACAGATTACACACGCTTGAAACAAGAATATATCCGTCAACCCGCCCTTCTGCTTCACTAAACATTTACAGATCTTGGTTTGCTACAAGCAACTTTGAAGGAAGACTTTTCAGATTAAGCGATAACTACAAGTACAGGAATAAGCTGGGAGCCATAGAAGATGTAAACTGGGATTTTTTTGACAATAATACACAAGATTCTTCAAAGTCCAAGCCAGAATTTTATCAATCAGAATATGACAGAGGCATAAAAGAACGATACATTCAAATAAAAAAAACGATTGACTTAAATATAAAAAAAGCAGAATGGATACGGGAAGCGGTACCAGCAGATTATATAGTTTATGAACGGAGTTTGGGCATGGACTCAGAAGAATCAGCCGCGAAAAAAGTACAGTCAGACATGCAGACATTTTACAAAGACATTATGAGGGTATTTCCCAAAGAAGGTGAAATTTGATTTATAAAGAAAAAATCCTATCAAAAAATAATCTTCCTGTCCCAGTCTTTTACACAGGAAAGCCCATGCATTCAAAATATAATCCATCTCAGGAAGTTCCTGTCATACCACAAGAGAATGGAATTCCTGTTACGGAAGGATTTTTTTTAGTAGTCGGAATAGGAGGCGGATATCACATAAAAAATCTCTTACAAAACCTGACATCATATCGCATTGTAGCAGTAGAAGCCGATAAAGAAAGCCTTTGTTACTGCAAGACCTTTCCAGAAGTAAAAGAACTTTCATCTAACAAAAACATAATATTCTGCTCAAAAGAAAATTTAGCCGCAGTCTTACTGCAAAACTATATTCCAAGCAGATACGGAAATTTCAACATTTTCGTACAGCGTGCATGGCAAAATGAGAATCCGACAGAGTACAGCAAAATTGATGCAATCACCAAAGAAACTCTAAAAAACATATCAAATGATTATTCAGTACAGGCTCATTTCGGTAAAATATGGATGAGCAACATAATGTCAAATTTAATGACATTCAAGGGAAACCCTATAATAAAAGTAAATTCAGAACTTACAGCAGCTGTCATTGCAGCAGGACCAACACTTGATGATTCAATAAAAAAATTAAAGGAAAACAGAGATTCTTACTGCATCATAGCCACAGACACAACATACGGTTCCCTAACAAAATCTGACATACAACCTGATTTTATAGTATCGGTTGATGCACAGCAGGTATCAACAGCTCATTTTTTAGACTGTCCCGATTCTTTAGAATCGCAAAATAAAACAACATTTATTTTTGATATATGTACAAATCCTTCTGTTCCTGCCTATATCCGCAGCAAAGGGCATCCAGTCTTTTTCATTCAGAGTGGACATCCACTTTCACGTCTTGCAGCGGAAAAAGCTAAATTTCCATACGTAGAAACAGGAGCTGGAACAGTAACAATTGCCTGCTGCGACATTGCAAGGTTGTTGAATTTTAACTGCATAGAACTTTTTGGAGCAGACTTTGCCTATAGCAAAGGAAAACCTTATGCAAAAGGAACTTATCTTGAAACATTATTTATGAGTTCAGCAACAAGAACCGAACCTCAGGAGACAAAGTTTTCAGCACTTATGTATAGAACTGCTTTACAAAAGAAAGACACCATTAAAAGCGAAAGAGTATTTACCAGTGAAGTATTGCACAGATATGAAAAAACGCTTATTGAATGGGCAGAAATACACGGATATACAAAAAAGGAACAACTTCTAAAATGTAGCTCTAACGTTCAAACACATCAAATTACGGTAGCCGAAAGCTTTAATTTTTCAACTTTTGTACAAGAATGGACAATCGGGCTGAAAGAAAAGAAATATGATGAAACTCTATTACCCTATATTGCATTTTTGCAATCCAGAAAAAGCAAAAACACAAACATTTCAGAGCTTTACGAGCAGGCATACGCAAAGGCCATCCGCTACACATAAAACTATAGAATAAAGAAAACATTTATGTTATAGTGTTTTATCAACCTAAAAAATCGCTGCAAGCGACTTTTTAGAGGTTGCCATAATATCTTTAATGGGCATAGAGGTTTTCATAACATGTATAAGCCGGTAAATCCGAAAGCGAACTTCCCTAAACAGGAAGAAGAAGTCCTTCAGTTTTGGAAGGATAACGATACTTTTAACAAATCAGTTTCACAAAGAGAAGGTGCTGAGGAGTATATATTTTTTGACGGTCCTCCTTTTGCAACAGGTCTTCCTCACTTTGGTCACTTTATTCCATCTACAATAAAAGACATAATTCCTCGCTATCAGACAATGAAGGGCAAAAAGGTTGAACGCCGTTTTGGATGGGACTGCCATGGACTGCCTGTTGAAAATCTTATAGAAAAAGAACTTGGAATAAACTCTAAGCATGAAATAGAAGAATACGGAGTTGCAAACTTTAATGATAAATGTAAGGCATCCGTATTAAAGTATACAGCAGAATGGCGAAAGACCATTACACGAATGGGACGCTGGGTTGATTTTGACAATGACTACAAGACCATGAACCCAGACTTTATGGAATCAATATGGTGGGTTGCAAAGGCTTTGTGGGATAAAGGCCTTATTTACGAAGGAAAGTATATTCTTCCATATTGTCCTCGCTGTGCAACAGTACTCTCAACCCATGAGCTTGCTCAGGGATATAAGGATGTCAACGATCAGACTGTAACTGTCCGCTTTAAGATTACGGGTGCACCAGCTGGAGTTGCAGATCCTGACATGACAAATGGAAAAACTTATTTCCTTGCATGGACAACAACACCGTGGACGCTTCCATCTAACCTTGGTCTTTGTATGGGACCAGAAATTGACTACGTAAAGATTTTGGATAAGGCTTCAGGTGATTATTATATTTTTGCAGAAGCCCGCCTTTCTTCATATTACAAAGATGAAAAAGACTACGAAATAATATACAGGCACAAGGGAAAAGACTTTATAGGGGCTACTTATGAACCTTTATTCCCTTACTTTGCAAAATATGCAGATGCAGCCGCTTGCGAAGCAGATTCGAATCAGAAATGTACGGAAGGTGCATTCCGTATGTTTAATGCAGATTACGTTTCTACAGAAGACGGTACAGGTATTGTCCATATTGCTCCATCTTTTGGAGAAGAAGACAATAAGGTTTTCCGAGGAAAAGGTGTACCTAATGTAGAGCCAATTGACAATGAATGTAAATTTACAAAAGAAGTTCCTGATTATGAGGGACGTTTTGTAAAAGACTGTGACAAGGATATCATTGAGCGTTTGAAGAAAGAAAAAAAGCTTGTAAAAAAGGATCAGATCCTTCACTCATATCCTCACTGCTGGAGATGTGGCTCACCTCTTATTTACCGCGGAATCGGTTCATGGTTTGTAAAGGTTGCAGACTATCATGACAGACTTTTAAACGCAAACAGCAAGATAAAATGGCAGCCAGCACACATAAAGGATGGCCGTTTCGGAAAATGGCTGGCAGGAAGCCGAGACTGGGCTGTAAGCCGTAACCGTTACTGGGGCAATCCTATTCCAATCTGGAAGTGCGACGATCCTGACTGCAAACACGCTGTATGTGTAGGCAGCCGACAGGAATTAAAGGAATTGAGCGGTATTTACCCAGAAGACCTTCACAAGCAGTTTGTAGATACAATTACATTCAAATGCCCTAAGTGTGGAAAAGGTACAATGCGCCGCATTCCAGAAGTTTTTGACTGTTGGTTTGAATCAGGTTCAATGCCTTATGCGCAGCAGCACTACCCGTTCGAAAATAAAGATTACTTTGAAAAGCATTTTCCTGCAAACTTTATTTCAGAAGGTCTTGACCAGACACGCGGCTGGTTCTATACACTTACAATACTTGCCGCTCACCTGTTTGACAAGCCGGCTTTTGAAAACTGTATTGTAAATGGACTTGTACTTGCTTCAGACGGACGCAAGATGTCTAAGAGCCTTCGAAACTATACAGACCCAGTAGAAGCAATCAATATGTATGGTGCAGATGCCCTGAGGCTGTTCCTCATGCACTCCGCTGTCGTAAAGGCAGACGACCTTAAGTACAGTGACGAAGGCGTTCGCGATGTCATTAAAAGCATAATTTTGCCGTTATGGAACAGTTACAGTTTCTTTGTTCAGTATGCAAACATCGATGGTGTAATGTGTAATGGGCATGAATTTGACAATAAAATACCAGTAAATCCTTTGGACAGGTGGATTCTTTCTGTCTCTCAGAAGATGGTAAAGGATGTTACGGCAGCCCTTGACGATTACGATTTAAGTGCCGCAATAGATCCTATGCTTGCTTTTATTGATCAGATTAACAACTGGTACATACGTCGTAACCGTCGCCGTTTCTGGAAGAGCGGAAACGATACAGACAAATTGGAAGCATACGGTGCATTGTATTATGCATTGCGGACATTTGCCCTTGTCGCAGCTCCATTCATTCCGTTCCTTACAGAAGAAATGTGGCAGAACTTAAAGACTGAGCAAGATAAGGACTCTGTACACTTGGCTGATTACCCAATATATAACGATAAATTCCGTGATGAAAAGCTTGAATTCCAAATGGCTAGTGTTCAGAAAGCTGTATCTATGGGACGTTCCTTGAGAAATCAGTTCAACATCAAGAACAGACAGCCTCTTGACTCAGTAGCTCTTGTTACTAGAGATATTGAAGAAAAGAAAGTTCTTGCGGATATGGAAGACACAATTGCGGAAGAACTTAATGTAAAGAAGGTAATCTTCCATGAAAGGGAAGATGAGCTTGTTGAGTACAAGGCAAAGGCCAACTTCCGCGTACTTGGAAAGCAGCTTGGAAAGAGCATGAAGATTGCCGCAGGTGAAATTGAAAAGTTGTCTGGAGATCAGATTGCAGCAATTCTTGACGGCAAGGCTTTGACTATTACAGTTGAAGGTCAGAATGTTGATTTGACAACTGAAAATGTTATTGTTGACCGCATAGAAAAAGATGACCTAAAAGTCATAAATGATGGAACTCTTACTGTAGGTTTGGACACAAAGATTACTGATGAGCTTAGCAAAGAAGGATATGCTCGTGACCTTGTTCGTGGCATTCAGAATTTGCGTAAGGAAAGCGGTTTTGAAATTACAGACCGCATTAATCTTGTAGTCAGCGGAAGCCCTGAACTTAAGGGAGCTTATGACATGTTCAAATCTTTTATTGCAAACGA
>CAMVHR010000067.1 GCA_947167345.1 uncultured Treponema sp. | reverse complement strand
AGGCACGTAAAAAGGCATTAAACGACGCATATAAAGTCATAATGCCACAATATCAGCAAGAAATCAACATGGCACTTGCAAGGTAATTAAAATAAAGACCTCCATTAGGAGGTCTTTATTGGTTGACGACCCTCCAAAAATTGCGGGTCGTAAACCTAAAAGCTGGGTTGCAAAGAAAGAATAACGCCCAGTAATAATAACCTCCTGCGTATGCAGGGGTAATTTTACAGGAGGCTAGATATGGAAGAAATGGAATTATTGAATTTCAAAGATTGGATGGATAATGAATTCACAAAGGAACTACCGTTCCTAAAACATTTGATGTGGTTAGTCAATAGAAGACGGTGTGGAATTCCGGCGATTATCAGTGGATTCATTTGCGGAATATTGACGTGCGCGACGTGCTATTACAGTTATCCGTGGGATATATTTACGATAATAGGTTACAGCATATTAATTGGCATGGTAAGCATACCGATAATATTTAAAATGCTCGCATTGATGCACGCGTACGTTATCAGAGACCCGAAAGACGATAACGTTGGATGGGAAACCAGATATTTTAGACTGCATAAGCATGACGCCAATTTATACCAATACCTACGAACGACGGATGTGATCATGGTATTATTCGGTGTAATTGAAGCTGGCGACGTCATGACTCTCACGGAAATCACACGTAGATTATTCGATTTGCCATATAATAAATATGGTACTTATGAAACAGCCAACTTAGTGTGTAATATAATCCGTGATGCTATGAAAGATATCGCTATAATCCCATTCAACGTAACAGACCCAAGTGCACCAGCTCTTAATGATCAATGTACTATTAGGTCTGTATTATCTAACGCTGGTGAACCAAATCCACTTGGTAAAAAGCTTTACCACAATAAGAGATGGATCAAAATTCTGGAACCAATAATTGACAAAGGTCAACGAATGAAAACAAAACAATTCGTTGATAACTGGTTCAAATGGAGAGAAAAGTTTCCAGAAGATCAATTGAAAAAGCTTTACGCAAATATGCACAATGATGCTACTTTAGACGTAGTTAATTCAATTGTTCATTATCCTTATTCCCGTTAATTGCAATTCATAATCGGTTGACGACCCTCCAAAAATTGCGGGTCGTCAACCGTAATAAATATCAGAGAAAATATATAAATGATGGTTCAAGTTATCAATTTTAATAGTCTGCACTGCTCTATTAAAACTGAAAGGAAAAAAACGAACCCTAACGGTTCTACAAAACAGGAGGTTATAATGCTAGTAAATCACAAAATGAAACTTGACACATCGGATAAGAACGATATCTTAAAGTCCGTATCAGACTTACAAAATAGGGGAATAACAGTAAACCATAAGATTTCTCAAGATGACTTGCTAATGATTCTTGGTATTGGAGCTGCAGTTACAGGAGCATATTTCGCAGTAAAATACATTAAGGATAAGAAAGCCGCCACCAACCTCATAGATAATGAAACAAGTTCTGATAACAGTGCCACATCCGCATTCATTAACGGACTCTTAAATTAAGTGGTCGAAATAAAAAATAACCAGTCCAATTAAGGACTGGTTATTTTTTATCATTCTATTTTTCTGTAGATAATTCTTCAATAAGATTCTCAAATCCCTTTTTGGCATTTTTGTAAATATTTGTAATGTTTGCCACTTCGGGGAACTCTTCGTTTCTGTTTTTTCCCCCTCCATGAGCAATTTGATTTCGAAAAGATTCAAGATCTGTCAGTGGCTTTCCAAGATCTTTATGATTATAACTTTTTAACATATTTAATTTTGTTTTTCCATATCCCACCCATGAGGCATAATCACCAAGCAATTTCGGATCTTCATACTTTTCTATAATAGCTGACTCAACAGCAACCTGTAATGTTATGACAGCCTGAACATTAAGCTGATGCTCGTAAAGAAATATGGAATAATTGTACAATGTCTTTGCCATAGAAGTTTCATCAACCAGTTCACAAATTTCTTCTATAAGAGGCTTTATTTGTGCCAGCCATCCAGGAGCATTCTCTGGATATCTATCAAGGGAATTTTTTAGCTGGTGTAAAACATCCATAATTTGAAGTGCAAAATTTGTTTGGACAATATTAGAAAATCGTTTTATTGCTTTGCTCCCAGAACTCCAATAAGGATTAATCAACTCTGCAAGTTTAAAACCGTCAAGTTTGGTTTTAAATATACTGAGAGCTATTGATAATTCAGAATAAATCCAGTATTCACTTAAATCGCGTGCATAACCTTTGGACTTGTCAATTAAATCAAGTTCTCCATATACAATACTTACAGAGCGATTCATTGATTTTGAAAGTGAATACTGTAAAGACTGATACAACAAGACTGGCATGGAACGGAATCCATGTGTTATATCAAAAAGAATATTGTTTTCTTTTCGAACTTGGTCAGCAATACTTGTATAACAGTCAAATAAATCTTTTGAAGTATTATTGTCAACGAGATGTGTATGATCCTTGATCAACACTTCCATAGAAAATCTCTCAGAAAGATATATTTGAAGCCTATCAAGATTTTCTCGGCTTACACCTTTTGGTTGCGTTTTAGGCTCTGAGCTTTCACATTGATCAACCAAATCACTCCACAGTTCAATGGTTTCATCTCGATCATCATTATCCTTATCAACAAGACAATCCCATGATGATGTGTCTGTTCCTAGAAGTATTATCTGATTTATATCTTTGTACTTACATTCCAACAATGCCTGCATAAAAAGACGGGTTTCAAAATGTCTTCCTCCACCAAAAGAATAATCAGTTTTAGTATACCCCTCAGGATTTTTTGGAGTTCTATACATTCCTGTACCAATCATTGAAATAAGTGTGTATGGCATACTTTCTTCCTAATACAAATGTTTTCCTATATTAAACAGATTTTTCATATCTAAAAGAAGTTTGATTTCCTTTTACAGCAACAATCTTCAATTTTATTTCATCTCCTGGATTTTTATCACTAGGAATATCCGCAGTATTTGTTATCGGTCCACATATTTCAGGCGTATCTTTCACAGCCGCTTTCCATCCACCCTTTTTTGTTTTTTCCTCTAGCAAAACACAAACCTGTATTGAATTGTTGGCAATTCCATTCTCAGAAAAAGCTTGTTTCTGCTGAGATTTATTTCCATGGCCACCTTGCTGTCCATTTGAATTAGACAATCTTGATTCTTGCTTATCCTGTGAATAAGGAGCCAGGAAAAACTTACTATCCTTGCTTTTTACCTCTACGAATTCATTTTTTCCGCTTTCATTTTTTAGATTCATGTGGCTCAAATCCCAACCATTTCGCTTTGCATTAGCAGGATTTGCCATAGCAATCAACTCTCTAAGCGGAGAAGTTTGTTTCCATCCAACAACGGCACTCTCCATGAATTTACTGAAATCGTCTATCCAAACCTTTAATTCTTCCGAAGAAGATTCCTTGTAGTTGTTATCCTCGGAATCATTTCTTAGATATGACAAAGAAGAAATATCAGCCTTTATCTGACCAAATCCATAAGGCTTCCCCATTCCTACTGCATGAGAAAGATTTTTGTCACCACCCCATGTAATTGCCCAAAGAAGTGCTCCCAGTTCCTCTTTTTTCAAATTATGAAAATGAATTTTGCCCTCAAAAACAGTTCCTGTGTTCAAAGGTATAAAATGCGAAGCAACATTTTTCTGGTCTTGTCCAACAGAAATTGGATTTGTTTTATCTTTTACAGGATATCGTTTCCAGCCTCTAAGAACTACATCCGAATCCATCAATGTCTTATAATCCGAATTTCTCTCATTTTGCTGGATGTAATTTGGATAATAAGTAGGTTTCGGATTTCCAAGAACTGTATTAACTTGCTGTGACAAAGAAACGCTATCTGTTATTGCATCTTCAAACTGAACCCTGCCTCGCAAAGAAAAATTGAATGATGATTTTTCTGCTTTTGTGTCTTCAATTTTTCCAAACATACACTCTGCAAAATCTAATTTATCTGAAAAATTATTTTCAGAAGAATGTTTAATTGCTTCATGTAATGTATTTTTATATGGAAGACGGTACATCATGGAAAGACCAAGAGAATCTGGTGTTCCATCTGCTTTTGGGAGATAAAAAACAGGAATGCCTGGGTAACCGAATTTTCTGCAATCATTAAGTTTTCTAGTCAAATCCAATCCACGTTTCTGATCAGAAGACTTAGATGCATTTGTCTGCTTAAACTTGAGAATCGTTTCATATTCTAACTCTATTTTTTTACCACTTTTATCTTCAAAAATAAAATCAAGATGTTTTTTTCCACCAGGATGCCCTGTCAAAACTGTATAACCAAATTTTGCACCTGGATACTGGGTAGTTTTTATTCTTGAAACTTTAATAGCGCCTTCAGAAAAAAACACCTTGATGTTTTTCAAAAATTTTATTCTATTCTCAGCTTCGTCTCGAGTCTGCAATGTTTTATTTCTCAAACCATAACATTCTTCCACATCTCTATCTTCTACCCTATAATAACCTGTCGGATAGACAACCCATCTACCACTTTCAAAAATAAGCCAACCACCTTTTATACTTTTATTAGTAAAATGACTTCTATATAAATCTTTTGCAGCGTTCGTTAAATCCCTAACACTTAATGCAGCATCCGAAACTCGATTGAACTTTCCGAATGAGGCAATTTCAATCACATTGCGTAACATTCCTCTAAGGCTAGAGCCAGGAATTGCATATTTTCCATTTGCGGCTTTGTAATTTGGGATTGGAGCGTTATTATTGCTTTTTCCATTTCCAATAAAAACAGGAGTCTGAGCTGTATATTTTACATTTATTGTTCCAGAAATTCCATCTTCAAAAGGATGGTCTATTGAAATCCGCAAAGCCCAATCTGGGAATACAACTTTCTGTGCAAGTGGAACAAAGTTATAAGGTGCTTTTATCATTATTTTCCCTCCGTAAAACCTGTGAATGCAGAGCAAAATGGTCTGTAACCAAAGTCTGCGTCAAACTTATAAAAGACATCATAATTCAGATAAGTGCTATCGTTTATTTTTGAAAGTTGTCTTACATTCCTCTTTAATACTAAATTCCCGCCTTCAATCTCATGACATGTAATAAAAATCCATTTTTCCCCATCAAATCTTACAGAAAGGGAAAGTCCATTTAAATTATAGAATTCACCTGCAAGAATATGTTCGTCATCTACATTAATATCAGAGTTTTGTATCCTTTTTGCAGGAGATGACTGCAAAGAAATCCAGCCATCCGCAGGAGAAAAATTCTTAATTTCTTTTACAACATCTTCATTATTTCCAACGGATTTAGAAGAAACCTTTATTCTTACTTCTGTAAAATCATCTTTAGTTTTTAACTGAGAATTAATAAAATCTAAATCTTCTTTTTCCATAATTACATTTTCTCCTCTGCATGATTAAAACCAAGTCCATGTCCAGAACCACCACCCAACGCAAGGCGACCAGCTTTTAAATCTTCAACAGCCCATTCAAAGGCCCTATATTCATTACTTGCTTTATCAATATCTTTTTTCACATAAATAAAGGTTTCAAAGCTCTGTGAAGTTCCAACATTTTCCTCTTGGAACAATGCCCCGTTTAAAGTACCTCCCGTAAACCGGTCAATACTGTTTCTAGAAAGCTGATATGTTTTAGTCTGATTCAAATACAAATCTGTAAACCAAACTTTTCCAGCCTGCCCAGTTAATTCAGAATCATTATTATTTGCAGCATAGCCAAACAATTCAGAAAGACCATCATCATCTTCTTCATTCCAATTCCATTTTTTATTTATCCTTGCAAGATGATATGCTGTCCTATGACGCAACACACCCTTAATTGCAGAGCCAGGAATTGCTATTTTTCGTTGACGGTCAAAACTACCATTATTGTTTGACCAAGTAATTATCCGTTCAGTATAAGGAAGCATATCTGCATCACGACCGTTCCCCTCAAGCAAAGATTTTGTACCTCCACCGATTCTGAATCCTAATGGGAAACTAAGCTTCAGATTGATTTTTTCAACCTCGCTTGAATAGTCTGAAAGATTAAGGCTTTCTGTACATGTTCTAAAAGCTTTAATATCAGATTCTTTAGACAGGTCAAAATAATCCTTTTCTTTAGACGGAACTCTTATTCCAATAACCTTAATACATCCGTATCCAGCTCGTCCTGCGGCTCCAATTCTAAACGAAGGGCTAAACAAAATGCTAAGAATTTTTTTCCACTCGGAACTTTCTTTGTCTGACCATAATCCGATTGAAAATGTAAATCTGCTTCCTGCAGGAACAAAATATCTGTCAAACTTTCCAGACTCAAAAGCTACACCTTTATCAGAAAGCCTGACGTGATCTCTTTTGAAATCAGGATTATCTTTAATATACAATTCATTCAGTATAGGATCCTTTTCAATCTTATCTCTTGAATAAAATGATTTATGAATACAGTTCTTTGAATCATGAACATAAGCCCAAGAAACTTCCAAAGAAGAAGCACTTCCATCTTTTTCTGTTTGATAGCCAAATATCTTATCTGCATCTTCCTTAGTCAGCTCTTCTTGAAATGCATGGCGCAGGATTCCTGCAATTGTTGTACCAGGTATTGCAGGAAGACCATTTGCATCCCGAACAAGTTCCACATCAAAAAAATTACCGCTTTTTCCAGATGCAAGAACCAATGGTGAAACAGCTTCTATAGTAACTTCAGCATAATAATAACGATTCTCGTTCAATCTGTTCATTTTGCAGTCTCCTTTGAGTTTAACCAGTTTTTATTAGCAATTTTGTCCTTGCATCTTTTGGCAAGTTCCTGCAATGCAATTTTTATTTCCCTATTATCTAGCTTGTGACCATTTATTTGATCATCCTTGATAAAGTTCATGAGCCATTTACGCAGATTATCACCGTTTGGAGATGCTTCATAATTCCATTCTTTATCAGGATTCTTTTCTTTGGTATCTCCATTTTTTTCTGTCTTTGACTCTGTTCTTGGTTTTATAACAGGATTCTCACCCTCAAATAATTTTTTATACAAGTCCTCTTTTGTTGTACAAGACCTAGCCATATCAAGAATTCTACCCCACTGATTTTTTCCAGGCCAAAAAACAATTTCATCGTCAAATGTTTGGTATTCTTTTATAGATTTACAAAGTCTAACAAATTCTGAAACAGCCTTTTTCACTTTTTCTTCAACATCAGCACTGAGGTACACAGGTTCAAGCCATGTAAGCCATGCACGTTCACTGTCTTTGAGTTCCTGAGTCGAAGAAACAGCTTTTATCAAAACATCTTCTTTATGAAATTCTTTTCCAAAATCAAACAACGCTATCTCTCCGAAACCTTGACCTCGAGCATCTCCAATTCCATTTTCTATTGCAGAAAGAACCTTTTCTTTTTCTTCCACCGTAAGTTCTTTTTCTGACTTGAAAGTGAAGACACTGCCTTTTGAAATCAAAGTTTTTTGCATTTCAATTTCTTTGCGGTAAGAATTGTACTGATAGATACACGACGGTCTTGAAAAACTTTTTTGCCTGTCCAATGTCCAACCTTCTCCAAGTCCAAGAAAAGATGGCAACACATTCAATTCTGGAATACCAGTTAAAGGATTTTTAACACAAAGATCTGAAACAGCCAGAATAGAAAACAAAGTTCCATTTAATGACTGTGTTGAACAGTTAATGCTTTGTTTTTCTATTTTTGATATTCTAACACGTCCATACGAAGCTGTTTTTGAACGACCAACACGAACAATTTCTCCAGATTCAAACAGCAATACAATTGGTCTAATTGCATCCTCTTGGGAATCATCCCATTCTATTTTGCCTACAAAAACTTGTCCGGCTTCAAGGCTTTCGTAGCCGTACAATTGTGTCTTGGCGGCAGTTCCTGTTTTAGCATCAATAGCTGTTCGCATACGGCTTGTTTTAGAAGGTTGAGCAATTTTTATTTTTCCGTCATCGCCAATGCTTACATATCCAATTCGATTCTGTCTGTATTGAATTGCCTCTTTCTTTATTTCAGAATATACAAAGTTATAAATATCTTTTTCTTTTCCAATTTCAGGAACCTTTTGAGAATGTAATGACAAAGGCATTGGCATAGCCCTTTGTTCATTTATCATTGGATATGCATTACAAAAGCGCACTCTTGAACTGTGAAAAACATTCCATGCATTTTCTTTGTTAAATTTTGAATAAAGACGAGATGCAGCTATTCCCAAAAATACGGAACCCGGAATATAGTCCAAAGATTTATGATCTCCTACAGTAGCAGTTCTTTGGCTCAGAACCACATCGTCCAAAAGCTCAGTTTTGAAATATAATTCACCCATATTTATGCCTCATCCCTAAATTCAATAACAACTTCCCCCAAACCTCTGGATTTGTGGGAACCTACCACATAGACAAGTTTACTTGTAGCTATTTTTATACTATCAAGAACAGTCTTGTCGCAATCACATTCTAAAGTTGCATATAATTCCATTGGAACAGCAACTTCATAACCTCGCAAAGATGCTTTTTTTGCAGTTCCTGTTTTATCATCAATTGCCGTAGAATAAATATTTCGGGTGATATTATCCTTAGCCGTAATGCTTTTTTCTTCTATTAAAGCAGAGCGTAAGGCTGGAGAAAGCCTTGCATCTGAGATATAAATTTTACCTGAATTAGTTGAAGTTCGATTCAAACCTTTGTTTTCTTCTGATGAACCAAATATTTCCTCAACAAAAGAGTATGAACTATTTCCAGATTGATTAAGTCGGTTACATGCATCTTTGATAAGACCTTTTAGCATTTTTCCCGGAATATAGGGAAGTCCTTCAGAGTCTCTGTCAATGCGGTTATCAACTTCATTACCACCACCCTTTCCGCTACCTACAGCCCAATAGCCCTGCATTTTTAATATCATAGTTGTTCTAAGCATTTTTCTTCTCCTCCTCTTCCATACTCAAAAGTTGCAGAGCATCAAAAATTGGCGTCTTATTATCTTTTGTCCAAGGAGACTCTTTTACATTTTCCATGCCAAAAAGTTCCAAGCTCTTAATCAAATTAGCTGTTAGGTGTCGTTTGTCCAGTATTTCTATCCATCTGCGCCATTTTTCACGGGAAATATTTTCATCACCGAAAATCATAGTTGCATATTGTCTGACAGAAGACGAAGTAACACCGTCCTTCTTGAAGGTTTCGCAAAGATTCCGCAAAGATTTTAAAGTAGAAATTGATTTTTCATTTTCATCAAAAGCATAAGCTCCAAGAGTTGCAATATATTCTTTATTGCCTTTTTTTATTGACAGTTCTTTTTTCTTGTATGCCTCATAACTTTCAATAAATGAATTTGTAACAACAAGACTTGTTACAGTGGCAGGAATATAATTTCTAGATTCTTTTTTCTTGACGTCCTTTGAAACCTTCTTAGAAGCAGAACACAAGGATTCTGCCAGTTCAAAAGCATCCATAAACGGCTGATTGTTCTTAATATATGCAATTCCAGCACAGGCAGTAAGTTTTGCAGGAATTTTTCCACCAGAAGCTTCATACAGATATTTAAAATTGCCTTCTGTTGTTTCTTCAAAAGCTTTACAGTAATCCTCCGTGAAATCCATTGCATAATCAGCCCTGACTAGGACAGTTAAATCATCACCACCAAGAACCAGCGGACGCATGGGAAGAATTCCAGACTCTTTTCCATATTTTGCAATCAATTTTGCAGTAGCTTTTTGGGCAGCTTCTCTTGTTGATTTTTCCAAACTGTCAGAAAACAACCTGAGCATTACTGCATATTCGGCACCATCTGTAAATTGCTTACGGATGCTGAGCAGTGTTTCACCAAGTCCATTTCCATCGGCATGAATCAATCCTAAATAGCGAGAATCTTTTCTATATGGGAATTCAGTTTTTTCTTCATTGTCGTATTCCAGATTTTTAGGGAATGAAAATTTGTTCTTATATTCCGATGAAAAAAATGACGATGACAAAGCTTTTGAACTTTCAGAATCTGCTATTTTTTGTTTAATAATACTTGCTTCATCTGTCCAGACTCTACTTCCATCTGGAGAAATAATATTCTCAGCAGCAGGTTTTCCTGTTCTGGGGGCAAGAACATGCATTGGAGTTGCTTCAGGAAGAACAGGTGGCGGACAGTTTCTATTATATCCAAGAATATCATAGGTTTCTTTTATAAGCTTTTGCAGATCATCAGACTCATAAACTGCATTGACTGTTTCCAATCCTGGTACCAATCTAGTTACAAGTATACTCCATATAGAAAGGAACCTGTCACGCATTGATTTATCTGCAAAGATTGCGGTAAACACACCGCCACTTCGCCTTGAAAAGAAAATCTGATTAGGAGTCATGTTGGCAACCTTATCAGAGTCTTCTTTTTTAGTTGGAATTATTTGTTCTAGTTTTAAATGATTTATTACTTCGTCAAGTTTGCTTTCACAAAGTTCCTTTACGAGTTCACTGGCACCGACCATTTCTTTCATTTTACCACTGTCAAAAATGTAGGACTGAATGCCACGTGCCTCAAAAAACAATGAAAAATACTTCATAAGCTTATATTTCCTCCAACTTATTTATATTCTACTCCCACTTTGTCCAAAAATCCATTTGTCCAAGACCAAAATTAGTATTTTTGCCAGCATTTGCTATGCGTGCAAATTCCAGCAGTTCTATATCTTTTTGTAAAAACGTTCCTTTTAGTTTTAGAGTACCGATTACTCCACCAAGTTCCATTTTGTTTTTCTGCCGTGCAGAATAGTGGGTACTTTCTGTCCAATGCAGATTTCTTTCTATTATGCTAATGTTTTCATTTGGAACATACCCACCTTCATTTTCACAACTTCCGTACAGCTTGCATAATGTTGAAGCACGGCGAAAAAGACAATTCATAAAATCTTGTGCGGAAAACTCTGTCCCATACCTGCCGCCAGTCTTAAATCTTAGAGGAGTTTTTAGTTCGACTAATATTTCACCATTCTTAATACCCTCTCCATTACTAACTTCTACCGTATACAGCTGTAATTCTTTATCAACAAGATTCTCATCTACCGTTACCATAAACGGAGTCCGCGATTTAAACAGACCGTTCTTCCCTGCATGAACAAAAGCATCGTTTATATATGGAAGATAATCTATTGCCTTACCGAACAGGGTAATTGTAAAATCATAGTTTTTTATTGTTTTGCCAGCGTTACCAGCCTGTGTAAATGCAAACGGATGTGATGCCCTATTGCGACCAGGAAGCACATCGTTTTCAGACTGCAGAATAGTCTCGAACAAAAATGCATAGACACAATTATTTTTATACATGCAATCCACACATTTTATCTGATGCGAGACGCAACTCATGGAATGAAGTTCTTTTCCAAGTACACTACGCAATACGAATAAAGGAGGAGTATCAGCATTGGCAGGAGAATCGAAACTGATATAAAAATGAACAGGAAAATAAGAAACTGTCAAAATATTACTATCCTTTTTGATATGATTCTTTTATAAATGAAATAAAAGTTTTAATTGCTCTGGACAACTGACCTGCATCCTTAGTTAAATATTCGGCGATTTGTCTTTGTGTAGGAACATCTTTCCAATTATATATTTCCATATCAATGAAAGCAAATTTTTGCAGATTAATATCTGGACTTGCATAGGCAAGATTATGTAAGTCATTATAGAAATATCCTGTAAGAAGAGTCTTCCACCAATCTTCCCGTTTTTTCAGACGGAAGCAATAGTCAATGAACTTAAAACGTTCTTTTGCCTCTAATACAGATTCTGATACAGCAGAAACATCGTTAGCCGAGGCTTTATCTTCAATTGTATCACCGATTGTTTTATTCCCATCTCCCTCTATAGGTGCGGAAAAAGAAATTTCATTTTCGTTTCTTTTTTTTGCTTTTTTGTTTTCATTGCTAAAATTATTGGACAATGCAGCAGCATAATAGGCAGTATAACTTGTATTTGGAACACTTCTTTTCCAATTCTTAAAACACTCGCTTATTGTCTGTATGAGTATATCCTCACAATCTTCCTCTTTTATTGAGGAATAGTCTCCACTTATTTTCTTTCCATACTTTTCCAACTGTACCCACAGCTTTCTTTCCAATGTAGCTTTACTTTCAGTCACCCCTTCTTTACATGAGTCTGGCGTAAAATATTTTTTACATAGAGAATTGATATCATCTTTTTCATTTTCTGCCATAATTCTCCTCCAGCATTACAGCGCAAAAAATTTGTCCAAGCGTTCAAGAGCAGTCTTTCCATCTGGAGCAGACATTACTGATGTAAGGGAATTTAAGTAATACAATGGTGTAACATCATACAATTCGGCAGAGTTTTTATTTGCGGTCTTGTCTTCACCAAATATGATTCTTCCATAGACAATATGTGAAATATCGGCTGCAAAAAATTTCTCCGCAAAGTTAAGTGCAAAGAAAAGAACAGGTGTAAGTGTCTTTGGACCGTAAGTCATGTCTGCAAGAATTGTACAGTCATTCTCAAAAGTACCCACAATTTGACGAAAGCGGGCTTCCACAACATCACTCGTCTCTTTAAATGGTGCAGTTACTTCAACATATTCTAAGTTTGCTCCTATTTTGGAATTGATTTCGTCAAGTTCCTTTTTCTGAAGTTTTACATTATCTTCTGTATATTTACCTTCAGTAACAATCCTTACAACTTTTACATCATCACCTTTCTTAAGTGTTTTTGCCAGAACTGCATTTACAGGAAATCCTGTTTCTCCCTCATATTCAATGGCCTTATTCTCGCTACATACATAATGCTGAGCATCAATCTTCTGCATTGGAATTGTTGCAAATACTATCTTCTTCATAGGTCTTTCTCCATTCAATTAAGTCTAATATTCCTATCTATTATATAGTCGAATTTCTAATTCGGCAATCCTATAATTTGCGGTTTTTATGCAAGGATACCGCAAAACCTGCCTGCAATACTATTCTATCTTTTTCATTTAGACTTCATCTGATTCTTCGATAACTGATACGATTGTTAATGCAAGTGCTGATGCTACTAGTATATAAAAAACCATAATTTTTTCTCCTTGGGCTCCAGCCTTCCTTGTTAGCTGTATTTCCAAAACTATTTCTTTTCTGCAATTTTGCAGGAAAGAATTTTATTCCGTATCTAATAACAATGGAGTAAATATTTCTTAGAAAATTGACAGTCGAAAAACATTTTTCATCATTTTTTATTAACATAAAAAACCAAATAAAAAGGCTGCCTGTTACAGCAGCCTTCTAACGTTATTTTTCAGTATTTATTTCCAGTGCAAGCTCTTCTATCTTTTCCAATGGGAGCCCCACACCTTCTGCAATTTGCTCATGCGTAAGAAGCTTCATGGAAAGAAATTTTCGGGCAGTTTCAATAGCTTTAGATTCTTTGCCTTCTTTCCTGCCAAGACGACGTCCTTCTCGTTCACCTTCAAGCATCACATCTTGGTCGTGCAGGCTCCAGATATAGTAGACATGTTTGTTTTCTTCTATTGCTTTCTGTTTCCTTACCATAGCATCAAGCCTCCGTGTTAAGTCTGACTCTGCAACACCAGTCTGTATAAACTTTAACAATGCCACTAATTCCAAGTTTACAACACGCTCATAAGCCGTGCAGTTGAAAATTACCAGTTCTGCAGCATCGGCAAGCTCCATACTGGAATCCTCATGGCATATCCTTGTTACAGTATACCAATGTATTGCCGTGTTTTACATACACATCAAGCCTGATACCACGTGCAGTATACATCGGCTTAAAATGCTTCTGCGGTTCGGCATACTCAAGATGCCTTATTTTTATGCCCAAAAGACATTCCAACACTTCACGGCAAAGATTTTTGTCCTGCATTACAAGCCCAAACATAAAATCATCATAAAATTCTAGTTTTTCAAATGGTTTTATTTTTTTCATATACATGTCCTCTGTATATGTAATACAGAAGATGTGCATTTTTTTTTCACGATTTCGGCAAAAAAAATAAAAAAAATCATTTTAATTTATCAAGAAACAAACTTTCTTCTATTATAAATGCATGTTTAGTACCCATACAAACGTAAAATGTTGTAAATTCTTATATTGTTTATTCAATTTCATTCAAATTAATTTTAATAAAATTGATTTGAATGAAAAATATCAAAGGAGAAATACAAATTCAAGAGTGATGCAATAGATAGGCGCAACCTTGAACACTGAAAATAAGTGTATCTTTAATTCCTTAAAGCAGGTCACTTCATCTCTGTCAAACATGCGAGTTACCCCAGCAACTCGTCCACATCGCATCGCGATGTGCAATCCCTTTTAGCAGGTCATCAACTCTCTGTCAAACATGCGAGTTGCTCAGCAACTCGTCCACATCGCATCGCGATGTGCAATCCCTTTAAGCAGGTCATTACATCTCTGTCAAACATGCGAGTTGCCCCTGCAACTCGTCCGCATCGCATCGCGATGTGCAATCCCTTAAAGCAGGTCATTACATCTCTGTCAAACATGCGAGTTGCCCCTGCAACTCGTCCGC
>CAMVHR010000066.1 GCA_947167345.1 uncultured Treponema sp. | reverse complement strand
TTTCTGAACCTACGATAGATCCAAGGAATACACCGTGGTTCCAAGAGCGAGCCTGATGTACAAGAGGAATTGTTGAAGGGCGGCGTCCACCAAAGAGGATTGCAGAAATAGGTACACCTTTTGGATCTTCCCATTCTTTTGCAATACATGGACACTGGTTTGCAGGAGCTGTAAAGCGTGCATTTGGATGAGCCATTTCTTCACCCTTAGGAGCCTTGTCCTTTGGAAGTGCATCGCGAGTGTTACCCTTCCAGTCAACAAGCTTGCCCTTTGCAGGATATCCAATTCCTTCCCACCATACATCGCCGTCTTCTGTCAAAGCACAGTTTGTATAGATTGTATTCTTTTCTGCAGAAATCAAAGCATTCTTGTTTGATTCTGCACTTGTTCCAGGAGCAACACCGAAGAATCCTGCTTCTGGGTTAATTGCATAAAGACGACCATCATCGCCAAACTTCATCCAAGCAATATCATCACCAACAGTCTCAACCTTCCATCCAGGAATTGTAGGAATAAGCATGGCAAGGTTTGTCTTACCACAAGCTGATGGGAATGCACCAGTTACATACTTAACTTCGCCCTGTGGGTTTGTAAGCTTAAGGATGAGCATGTGCTCTGCAAGCCAGCCTTCCTGACGAGCAATAACAGTTGCAATGCGGAGTGCGAAACACTTCTTTCCAAGAAGTGCGTTTCCACCGTATCCAGAACCATAAGACCAAATAAGATGCTCTTCTGGGAACTGTGAAATATACTTGTGCTCAACATCAGCACAAGGCCAGATTCCGCCATCTGTCTCACCATTGTTAAGAGGCTTACCAACAGAGTGCAGACATGGAACCCAGTCACCGTCTGTGCCAAGGTAGTTCCATACCTTTTCACCAGCACGAGTCATGATGTCCATGTTAAGAACAACATACTCAGAATCTGTAAGCTCAATACCATACTTTGCGATTGGAGAACCAAGAGGTCCCATGCAGAATGGAATTACATACATTGTGCGGCCGTGCATACATCCTGTATACAAACCTTTCATTGTAGCTTTAAGTTCTTTAGGATCAATCCAGTGGTTTGTAGGACCAGCATCTTCTTCCTTTACAGAAGAAATAAATGTACGAGATTCAACACGGGCTACATCACTAGGAAGTGAACGGAACAGGAAACAGTTTTCCTTAGCCTTCAAAGGTGTTGCAAGACCAGCTTTTACACATTTCTGCATAAGCTCGTCATATTCTTTCTTAGAACCGTCACAAACAACAACATTGTCCGGCTCACACATTTTAACACATTCTTCAACCCAAGCCTTGATTCCTGAGTGTTTGATGTCATTAAGAGTCATACTTCAACTACTCCTACAGTTGAGGAAAAGAACGGCGAAACAGATATTTTAACAACGTAACAGAGCTGCTTTCATCCATGCAATTCATGCACATATTCATTTCCTTATGTTTTTTACTATAAACCAAATTCCTCTTATATTCAACAAGCTAAATACCGATATTGTCTAAATCTATGGAAAAAAATCAGTTCAAATTCTGCCCGGACTGTGGCAGCAAAAACATACAGACACACAGGGGCGGACTAAAATGGAGCTGTCCGGATTGTGGACTTACCCTGTACTGCAACGTGGCAAGCGCAGTGGGCATTCTTTTGGAAAATGCAAAAGGAGAACTGCTTTTTGAAAGGCGGGCAAAAGAGCCCCGCAAGGGTTTTCTTGCTTTTCCAGGAGGTTTTACAGAACCAGATGAAACGGGAGAAGCAGCCGCAATCAGGGAATGTATGGAAGAAACGGGTGTAGAGCCTTCTGACTTTCACTACTTGTGTTCTTTCCCGAACAACTATGAATATAAAAATTTCTTTTACAAAACATGCGATATGTTCTTTACGGCAAAGCTTCCCGAAAACTTTCAGCTGAGTGCCCAGAAGGGGGAAGTTTCTGAATTTGAATGGGTCAAAATAGAAAGCATGGAAGACATAGAAAAATGTCCTCTAGCGTTTGAATCCGCAAGAAACACTCTAAAAGTGTGGCTCTCTAACAAAAACAAACGGCAAGGAAAGGAAGCTAAATGAACAAATGGATACCACTTATAATCTGCATTACGGGATTTGTCCTGTACATTGCAATTCTTGTCATATTCAGCATAAAGATTTCAAAAGCAAAAAAATTTGTCGCGCCTGGAGCAACAGTCCCCCGTTCATCAAAGTCGTTTAAAACAATTTTCGTCACAGCCCTTCTGCTAGAACTGCTGCCAATTTTAGTTCCCCTACAGACTTACATAATTGCAGTTGTCGCAGGAACAGGCGTGCTTGGAGAATATCTTGCCCTTAAAGACCGCTTGGACGAAATACGAAAACTAAGGGGCGACATCTAAATTAGGTACTAGACATAAATTTCTTTTTTTGATATAGTAACAATTAATTTAAGGCGTCTTACCCAAGTGGTAAGGGACTGGTCTGCAAAACCACTATGCATCGGTTCGATTCCGATAGACGCCTCGCTAAAAGAGCCTTGCTTCTGAGTAAGGCTCTTTTAAATTCCAGGCTTTTCGAGCAAAGCTGGAGCCTGTTTTTTATATACTGTTATAAAGGGCTGTTCCTTGTACTCCTTTGGGACAGCCCTTATTCTTTTAAATTTTACAATTCTTCTGATTTTATAATGAACAGCTTTATCCCCTCTCCCTTAAAACGCCCCTTTACAGCCTTTATTACAGCTTTTGCAGTTGCAAGGTGTTCATCTTCTATATAACTGACCAACAGAAAATTTGTTTCCGGCCATGTAGAAGTTCCCAGCTTTCTGTCATTGCCACCGCGTCCGTAAACCAAAGGCACTATCGAATAAAGGATTTCGGGAATGTACTGTTCCAAAGCATCAGTAATATCTTCTTCTACAGATTTATTTGCAATAATTTCAAGCCTGTACATTTACAACTCCTCCTTTTCTGATGCAGAGCGAATTTCATCAGCCCTTTCCAAAAGTGACGGTCTGCGCTTTTCCGTTTTTTCTGTCGGCATCGCAATGGTAATGCGGCTTTTTACAGCCTTCTTTTCAGTCATGAGCACAGAATAAAGAACAGGAATAAGGAACAGTGTAATAAACGTAGAACTTGTAAGACCTCCTGCAACAGCAAGACCTATAGGCTGAACCATGCCTGCACTTCCGCTGGTCGCAAAACACATCGGCAACATTCCCAGAATAGTTGTAAGGGTTGTCATCAATACAGGACGCAAACGGCTTGTTCCTGCTTCAAGACAGGCATCTTTCATCTTCATGCCGCGTTCAATCAGAAGGTTCGTATAGTCTACGAGAATGATACCATTGTTTACAACAATACCTATGAGCATGATAAGGCCTACAGCAGACATCATGGAAATAGCCTGCCCCGAAAGCTTGTAAATTCCAACGACTCCAATTACAAGGAACGGAATAGTTACAATATTGATAAACGGAGCTTTAAAGCTTTCATAAGTTGCAGCCATTACTCCAAATACAAGAATGATTGCCATAAGGCCAATCTTTGCATATATCCGCCACTGCTCATTCATGTCTTTCCATGCTCCCTCGTAAGTCAATGAAACACCATCAGGAATAATAAACGTACTGCTGATTTTTTGTTTTATTTCATCTTCAACAAGGTTTGCATTTGCATCAGTCAAAATATTTGCCGTTACATGAACAATTCTCGTCCTGTTTTCATGTCTAATGCTTACAGGTCCAAGGCCTTTCTCTACAGCCGCAAAATTTGACACGCTTACAAGGCCATTTGTTCCCTGCACATAAATCTGTTCAAGATCAATGACCTGTTCCCTGTCTTCCGGGCGAAGCATTACATAGACAGAATAATCATCGCCATTTTCGCGGTATGTCGTAGACGTCACACCCTGAATGCAGGCATAAATCTCGTTTGCAACAGCCGTTACACTAACACCGAAGGAATAAGCCCTGTCTCGATCAACTTTTATTTCAACCTGAGGCAAACCTTCCGTAGTATCAATAGACGGCTCGCTCAAATCAGAAATTGAAGATATGACATCAGAAACCTTATTCGCAACGTCAAGAGCACTGTCAAGGCTGTTGCTGCGAATGACAACATCAATGTCATCTCCAGTCATCTGTCCGCGCATTCCCCTGCCAAAAGAAAACCTTACATCAGTAAACTCTGCAAAATGAGCACGAAGTTTTGACTGTATTGCATTACTGTCATCTATCTGCTCGCTGGAATCTGGCAACGTAATTTCAATGGAACCTGAATAAGTACTGCTTCTCCATCCTCTACCACCTACAGTAGAAATAATGGTCTTATAGCCTTTTACCTCGTTACGGACAATCTCTTCAAATCGGTTTACAACATTTGCAGTTTCTTCAAGAGTAGTTCCTGTCGGAAGATTAATGCTGAGCGTAACGCTTGAATCACGCCCTCCAGTCATCCTTACAAAACGCATTGTAGGAATAAGCATGAGTGAAACAACAAGCAGCGTAAAACAAACAAGAACAGTAATAAAGCGGTGAGCCAGAGCAGCCTTCAAAGCCTTGCGGTAAACAAAGCGTACCGCATCCTGTGCCTTGCCAAAAAGCAGGTAAAGTCCTTTAAACACGGGATTCCTTACAGGACGCTCATTACGGTTTGTCAACGGAAAGAAATGCCCCGCAAGAACAGGAACAAGGAATATTGCAACAAGAATACTGCTTAACAAAGCAATTACAATAGTAAAAATCATGCCCTTGAACATCTGTCCGTACATGCCAAGCTCCGACATGTAAAACAGGAACGGAACAAAAACACAGACAGTAGTAAGGTTACCAGACATTACAGACATCATCATTTCAGAACTTCCAAGAATGGCTGCAATGTTAGCCTTTGTACCTCGAGCACGATATGCATAGATATTGTCTATCATGACGATTGATGCATCAACAATCATTCCTACGCCAAGAATAAGGCCTGTAAGGGTCATCATATTGAGCGTAAGTCCTGCAAAGTTCATGCACAAAAGAGTTATCAGCATTGAAAGAGGAATTGAAATTCCAATAATAATCGTGCTCTTGAACGAACACAAGAATACATACAGAATTACAACAGCAAGCAACAGCCCCTGCCATGCCGACTCCAGCAAAGTCCTGATAGTGTCGCGAATCATCTCGGTGCTGTCACTGACAATTTCAAGAGTCACGTCACTTGGCAAAACAGCCTGAGCTGCCTTTATTTTTTCGTACACGGCATTGGCAACAGTTACGCTGTTCTTGCCAGACTGTTTTGTAACAGACATGTAAACGCCAGGCACACCATTAATGTAAACTTCGCTGGTTGCATCGGAATAGCCCATAAAGGCTCGCCCTAAATCACATATCCTTACAGCATAGCCGTTTACGGTTTTTATTACTGTATTATTTATTTGCTCTACACTGGTAAACTCGCCAGTCGTTCTGATTGAATAGTTTGTCTTGCCGTCTTTTATTGTGCCGCCACCCAGTTCAAGATTCTGTCTGGCAAGAGAAGATGAAACCGATGTAAGCGAAAGACCATAAGCCTGAAGCCGGTTCTGTTCAAGCTCAACACGTACAATCTTTGTTCGTCCGCCGTTTACGCTAGCTTCTCCAACACCATCCGCCTGTTCAAGAATGTCGCATACGGTATTTTCTGCAAGCATCTTCAAGTCATCTGCAGAACGGTTTCCACGGATTGCAATGCGCATGATAGGAGAAGAATCTGCATCCATCTTCCAGATTGTTGGCGAAACATTATCGGGCAAGGCTCGTGTAATGCGGTCAAGCTTTGCACGTACATCATTAGATGCAATTTCAAGATCGGTACCATAATTGAATTCAAGAGAAACAGAACTTGAACCTTCAGAAGAAGTAGACGTAATGCTCTTAAGGTTGCTAACGCTTACAAGGGCATTCTCTATAAGAGTCGTCACCGACTTTTCTACAGTTTCAGGACCCGCGTTCTGATACGAGGCAGAAACAGACAAATATGGCATGTCAACATCAGGAAACAGGCTTAAAGATATATTGCTTACAGTAAAAAGCCCCAGTATTCCCAACAGGGCAAATGTCATCAAAGTCAGAATTGGATGTTCCAGCGTTTTTTGACTAATCATCAATTCGCTCCGTTAGCATTTGCAGAAATATCTTTTACGGCACTTCCATCACCAAGAACACGCATTCCTTCCACAACCATTTTTTCACCTGCGTTCACGCCAGAAAGCAACTGCACCACATTATCAACACTCTTGCCGACAGAAACTTCCCTCTGGCTTACAGTATTATCAGAATTTACTATATATATGTATTTTTTATTTGATTTTTCAATTACGGCATCAGAAGGAATTACAACAGCTCCATCATACACATCGGTATACAGCTTGACCTTTGCAAACATGCCGGCATTTATGCGATCATCAGTATCATCAAAATTAAGAGTAACTTCTTTAGTACGGCTCGTACTGTCAACCACAGGCGAAACACGCACTACAGTCGCAGAAAACAGTACATCCTGGTAGGCTTCCAGCGTAACATCTGCCTTCAAGCCAAGCCTTAAGGAAGAAACGAAACGCTCTGGAACACTGGCCTTAAGCTGAAGGTTTTCAACATCACCGACAGTTGCAACTTTTGTAGCTGTAGAAACCGTCATGCCCTGCTTTACAGGCAGGGTTGTAACAGTACCGCTTATAGGAGAATGTACAGGATTAAGGGCATACTGCATTCCGGGTGACGAAGGATCAATCTTTACAAGCAAATCGCCTTTATTAACCTTTGAGCCAAGGCTTACAGCAAGTTCCTTAATCTTTCCGCTAATTTCAGGAAATACATCCACAGAAGTCTGAGGTTCAATTTCACCAGTAGTAAATATGTAATCTTGCAAAGGAGTAACCGTAGCAATCTGAGAACGTATGCTTGTTACATTCTGCGGCTGTGACGAGTGTTGCCCCGGAGTTTTTTCCTTAGGCTTTCCTCCGCCAGAATCCGACTTTGACTTATTTACATAGGTATATGTTACAAACAGCAGGGCTGCACAAACAATAATTGCAATTCCGACTTTTACAAATTTCATATAAATCTTCCTTTATTCCGTTTTCGACAACGTACCGAACGGAACTCCTATAGTATTTTCCAATTCAAGAATGGCTTTTATAAGGCTGTACGCCTCTGACTTTAAATTCACCTTTGACTGCAAAAGGCTATCAGAAGCACTTTGCAGGGTAAGAATGTCTTTTTTACCATTATTATACGCATCAAGCGTCAAATCATAAGACTGCCTTGCATAGTCAATGCTCTGTTTACGCAAAGTTATGGCAGACTGAAGCTGCTTTATCTTGTTCATATATGACTGGCAGTTGATTTTCAATGACAGTTTTGCATTTTCAAGCTTAAGCTTGAGGCTTTCAATATTGTCTTTCTGATTCGCAATGCTCTGCACTCCGCTTGACCAAGGCATAAAGCCATCCAGAGGAATTGAAACTCCAAAAGAAAGAGTGCCTCCGTGCATCCAGTCTGAATTGTCAGACATGCTTCTGTTCAGATTATAGGAATAACTGCCAGAAAGTGTTGGCGCATAGGCAGAAAGCCTTGATGCAAGAAGATTATTATTTGCAATCTGTATTTCTTTTTCAATCGAAGCAACCTCGGCAGAATGTTTTGAAATCTGATCTATTGAAATTTCGCCGACAGAAAGAATATCATCAAGAGTTCCTTCAAGCTCTATATCAGTATCCAAATCAAGTCCCAAAAGCTGCTTGAACACAGCCTTGTCGTTTTCAAGAGTTACTTTTGCACTTTCAAGATTGCTTTTTGCATTCTGATAAGACAACTGACTGTTAAGCACATCAAGCCTAGGCAAAAGCCCCTTATTATATTTCGTAACGTTAGAACCATAAATGCTTTTTGCAGTTTCAAGATTTTTTTCAAGAAGAGTGATATTTTCCTGCTCAAAAAGAATGCCGTAAAACGTCTCTCTGACATTCAGTTCTACAGTCCTTACAGCAGTATTATAGTCAAGCTGCTGCTTTTCGTGGCTTAAGGCAGCACCTTTTACGGTTGTTCCTACGGAAGGATGCAGCCTCATGCTAATGCTTCCACCAATTGTGACGGTCGGATCTTTTGAATAATCAGGTTCATTTTTTAAAAGACCGGCTGTAGGCAACGACTTTGAAATCTGGGCATTTACAGAAACAGACGGTGCTATGGAATTCCATGAAAATGTCTTTTTTCTTTCAGAAGTACGAAGGGCAATGTCATTCTGTTTTATATTCAAATTGCCTTCCAATGCATGCTTTACCGCATCATCCACTGACAAAGAAAGGGCATTAGACTGCCATGCTGCAGAAAAAAAAGCAAGAACCAGAAGAACCAGACATTTTGTCTGTTTTCTTAAAGTCATTCAAACCTCCTTATCTATTTTACAGGACTTTTGCAATTATAGGCAAGACAAAAACTATTAACTTTCTGTTATGGCATTTTAAAATAAAACAGAGTTTTTCTACACAAAGTTACAGTACATATTCAACAGCCGTAATTGCATACATGAAAAAAAATCAGTAATATAGAAGACTATGGACTTAATAAAGAAACTTGAAGATCTTTCAAAGCGTTTTGAAGAAGTGTCAAAGCTGATTGCAGACCCGAATTTGGTCAAGGATCAGGCAAAATACAAGGACACAATGCGCGAAAACCAGTATCTTTCCGACCTTATGGATTTGTATGCTCAATATAAAAAGATACTGAACGGTATTGAAGAAGACACTCGTCTTATAACAGAAGAAGACGACCACGACATGAAAGAACTTGCACGCGAAGAGCTGAAAGAATACGAAGAACAAAAGCCAAAGCTGGAAGAACAGATAAAATTCAAGCTGATTCCTCCAGACCCTCTTGATGAAAAGAACATCATTTTGGAAATCCGAAGTGCTGCCGGTGGAGACGAAGCAAGCCTTTTTGTACGCGACTTGTGGGAAATGTATACTCATCTTGCAGAACGCAAGGGTTGGAAAACAGAAAGCATGGAAGTACAGGAAACAGAAGTTGGTGGCTTCAACAAAATTGTCACTTCTATTAGTGGAAAATTTGTATACGGAACCCTACGCTGGGAAAGTGGTGTTCACCGCGTACAGCGTGTTCCTGCAACAGAATCTCAGGGCAGACTCCAGACTTCAACAGCTACGGTTGCAGTGCTGCCAGAAGCTGACGAAACAGAAATTGTCATTAAGCCAGAAGATGTGCGTGTAGACGTAATGCGTGCAGGAGGTCCGGGCGGACAGTGCGTTAACACAACTGACTCAGCAGTACGACTGACACACATTCCTACAGGTATTGTGGTTATTCAGCAGGATGAAAAATCCCAGCACAAAAACAAGGCAAAGGCTTTTCAGGTGCTTCGCGCACGACTGTTTGACCTTGAAGAAAGCAAAAAACAGGCAGAACGCTCAAAAACAAGGCAGAGCATGGTAGGTTCTGGAGCACGAAGCGAAAAAATCAGGACTTACAACTTTCCACAGGACAGAATCACAGACCACAGAATCAACATGTCCGTTCACAACTTGCCAAGTTTTATGATGGGAAACATGGACAACCTGCTTGATGCATTGAACGTATACGCAAAAGAAGAACAGTTCAAGGACATTTCTGATTTAGCACAATGACAATCCGCGAACTCCGCGCCAGCGGCATCCAAGCTCTGTCGGCGACAAGCCCTTCTCCAGAGCTTGATGCTGACTGCCTTTTGCAATACGTACTTGACTGTGACAAAACTCATCTGCTTTTTCACCGTGACGATTGTGTAAGTGACGAGCAGGAATCACAATTTTCTTCATATATACAGGCACGAAAAACAGGCTTGCCAATAGCATATCTTACAGGTACAAAAGAATTTTTTGGATACAATTTTTTTGTTACACCAGATGTACTCATTCCAAAACCAGACACGGAACTTCTTGTAGAAAAAGCACTGGAAGCAATCAAAGAAAAAACACAGCACAAAGACAGGATTCTCACCATCTGTGACATGTGCACAGGAAGTGGCTGTGTAGGATTGAGCATACTAAAAGCCTGCCATGACATGCACATCGTAAAGCCAGAATTTCTTCCGGCTGTGACAATGGCGGACATAAGCGACAAGGCACTCGACATTGCTCGACAAAATGCGGAGCGGCTTTTGTCTTCTGTACAGAGGACAAAAGTAAAATTCGTGCGGACAAACTTGTTTCAGATGGTAAACGGTACGTTTGACATAATAGTAACAAATCCGCCATACATTCCGTCCGAAGAGGCAAAAACTCTTTTGAAGGATGGCAGAAGCGAGCCGCTTCTTGCACTGGACGGTGACATTGATTTCATGGGAAATCCTACGGGGGAAAACGACGGCTTAGGCATAATGCGAAATCTAGTACCACAGGCAGTTGAACACCTGTCCCCCAATGGAATTCTCATTGCAGAAGCAGGGGAATACAATGCAGAAATGACTGAATACATCTTTCGTAAATCAGGGCTTTCAGACACACATATCTATAAAGACCTTTCAGGTCAGCTCAGAGACATTTTGGGAGTAAAACGCTAGTTCAACGAAGAGTAAGAATATGAAACGAACAATTACATTCTGTTTGACTTTTTTTTCTGCCGTCATCCTCGTAATTTTATCCTCATGCATCTTTGCAGACAACTCTACAGAACACTCACAATACTGGACTTTCAAAAATAGAGCTGATGGATATAATTACATCGAAGTAGAAATTTTAGATGGCAACAACAGTGAGCCAAATAATTTCAACTTGCTTCCTGGCGAAGAAAATACAGTTGAATGGAGAAACAAAGATAAAGATGCACAAATTCCATTCAGGTTCAAAAGCCATAAAGATGAAGACAAGACTCTGAATGCCGTTCATTTTAAATGTTACAGTGATGTAAAGGTCATTGTCTTTTACGTAATAGAAAGCTAACAGGAACTATTATTTTTTTTATCAGGAGCCTTGCCCATATCCCATTCAACCTTAACAGAACGATGTTCTATATCAGGAATTCTTAAGAACGTAAGGCAGCTGGCGGAATGTATGGTAATGCCCCTGTTACGGCTTACGTAGCCTACTATAGGATCCCCAGGTTTCGGACAACAACACTGGGCAATCGTCACAAGAAAATTAGTTGAGTCCTCTATCCTAATGAGTCCTGTATAGCTGCTTTCCTTTTTCTTTTGTTTGCGAGGCCTTCCTTCTGCCGCCCTCTGCTCCGCAACCTGTTGGGAATGCAGTATATTTGCAGCAATTTCAGCTTCACGTTTTGCAAGGGCATCCTTATCTATAAACGTAGGATCATTCGCCACAAGCCAAGAGTGTATTTTCTGATGAGCCTTGCTCGTCTTTACAGCCTTTAGCTGAGCCTGTGTAGGATGAGCCTGAGGATTTGTAAGGATTTCTACAATCTGAGTATTTTTTAGCGGAGCGGTAAGAGGAATAATTTTTCCATCAGCCTTTGCTCCAACAATCTTTTCTCCTACAGCAGAGTGAATCGAATATGCAAAGTCTATGGCATTTGCACCAGCAGGAAGCTGCTTAACATCACCTTTCGGAGTGAATACATAAATTTCATCCCCCAAAAGTTCATTTTTAAGCTCTTCAAAAAATTTTTCATCACTTAAATGCTCGTCACGAAGTTCCCTCAGCTGATTAATAATGCTCAAATCTTCCGCACGAACAGTATCTTTATTTGTTCCCTTTTTGTACAGCCAGTGAGAAGCAACTCCATGCTCCGCAATATTATGCATAGCCTGGGTACGAATCTGAATTTCAAGGGGTTTTCCCTCACAAAGAACTGTCGTATGCAAAGACTGATAGCCATTAGCTTTTGGCATGGCAATATAGTCCTTAAATCGGCCTTCAAGAGGTTTCCACAAACTGTGGACAATACCTACAATTGTATAGCAATCGCTGTCCTGAGTACAAATAATGCGCAGTGCCAGCAAATCATAAAGTTCCCCAGGCTCCTTATTGCGCTTGCGCATTTTCTGATATATGGAATAAAAATGTTTTGCACGGCTTGAGATTGTAACAGAAATGCCCATTTTTTCAGTTGCCATATAAATTTTCTTTACGGCAGTAGCAAGATAAACATCACGCTCCTGCTTCTTTTGAGCAACTATGCTTTTTATCTGCTGGAACGCTTCCGGATTGGAATATTTAAGGCTCAAATCTTCCATTTCATTCTTAACGTCTTTCATACCAAGACGGCCGGCAAGAGGAGCCCATATTTCAATGACTTCCGTTGCTATGGCTTTCTGAGCATCTTCAGTAACAGTCTTAAGATTTCTCATTCGGTCAAGTCTGTCCGCAAGCTTTACAAGAATGACGCGAATGTCATCAACCATGGCAAAAAGCATTTTGCGGATGGAATCAGACTGCTGCATGGAGGATGAATTCAGTTTAAGACCAGTTATTTTTGCAGTACCATTGCAGATGTTTGCAACATCTTTGCCAAACTTTGCTTCTATGTCAGCAAGACATTCTGTATTTACATCAAGAATATTATGAAAAAAACCCGCAACAATTGTATCACAGCTTAAATGGCTTTCTGCCAGAACACAGGCAACACGCATCGGATGCAAATAATACGGAAGTCCGCATTTTCTGTTCAAGTCTCCTGTAAGGGATATAAGAAAGTCCCATGCCATGCGGATTTTTGATTCTTCTTCAGAGGTATAATAGCCAAGATATGTATTAAAGAATGTATCTATCAGAACCTGTGGATCTGTTACAGTCTTATTAGTCGCAAAAGTTTCTGTCTGCAAATCAAGCCCCCCATATTCCTTATTAAAGCATTTTCCTTGCGAAAATGCAATAATTCATTCATAATGAAAGGAATGACACGGGAAGAATTTCAATTTATTATAGACATAAAGAAAGAATATGAATTTTCAGTAAACGGAAAACGCTACAACATTACTTATGGAAATGATGACAGTGGGAAAAGCTATATAGCGTTGGGACGACTTTACGACACTCCAGAACGCTATAAAACTTTTAATGAACTTATAAACACTGCGAAGATCGACAATCAGTATCTGAGAGAGCTCATTGCATTTCTAGAGCAGTAGCAAGGGATTGTGCATCAGTAAAACGAATTGCATGAATTCCAAGACTTGCGGCCGCATCACAATTGTCCTGCCTGTCATCTACAAATACGGCATCTTCGGCTTTTACCTGCTCTGCCTCCAGTATAATCTGCCAGAACCTTACGTCAGGCTTAGCCACCCCCATCAAAAAAGATGAATAAGTCTGGTCAAAAACTGCATAATCTCCGCGTTCACAGTGATTCCTGTAATGAGAATCAATTGTATTGGTTCCGCAGACAACACGTTTTCCCTCAGCCTTTAACTTACGTATTATATCATACGTCTGTTCATTTCTGACAGGATGAAACAGCCAGTGCCACCAGTCTGTTGTTACAGTTTTTCCAGACCGCTGCGAAAACATGCGCCAAAAGTCCTTTGTGCTTACTTCCCCGTCAGACAACTGATTAAAGATACCTTTTGAATATTCCCTAAAATCAGACTCTGACATGCAAAGAACCTCGCTCATTCGTTTTTCAAGGGCAGCTGTTGTTGTAACAACTCCACCCATATCAAATATATAGAGCTTATAAGATTTCATGAAAGCTGCCTCCTATTCCTCAAAAAGAGTCTTTATGGCAGGAAAATTTTCTATGGTATCATAATATTGTTCTGCTTTTCCAAAGCCATACGAAGCCCATACAAATGGAATTCCTGCCTGCAAACATGCATCTGCATCACCCTGAGTGTCACCAACATACACAGGATGCTGTATTCGGTTACGACTTACAAGAAGCTGAAGGTTTTCTGCCTTGCCCTTGCCAGTCCTGCCGAAACACTCAAAGTCTTTTACATAATCCGTCAACCCTGTTTTTTCCAACGTCAATTCGATATAACCACTCTGACAATTGCTTACCACATAAATATTTTCACTTGCAGAAAGTTCTTTTATGGTCTCGACAACCCCAGGATAACATATATCAAGAGTGTTCTCTTTTAGGGCAATCTGTTCCTCAGAGCAACAATAAGACATCAGTATGTCACGTTTAGAGCGTTCCAGATTCGGCCACAAATCTTTTGCAATGACATCCATAGTTTTGCCAAATTCATTTTGCAATGTCTGTGCATTTACTTTAGGAGCATCAAATCCAGACATATCAACAGCCCTGTTCCAAGCAATGGCAACAATCCCAGTAGTATTCCAGATTGTTCCGTCAATATCAAGAATCAGAGCATCGAACTTCTTTTTAGTCAACATAGAAAAAGATTAGCATAACTCGACAAAAAAAGCTATGCACAGTATAATTTGAGTTATAGGAATCTGATGTTTAATATAAAACCTAAATTAAAATGCATTCTACCTGTCCTCATTTTTTCTGCCATGCCGTTGTTTGCAGAAGAAGATTCCTATAAGACAAACAATTACATCATGGAAAACGTAAAAATTGCTGTTGACAGAAAAAATGATAATAAAAAATCATTGATTACAGAAATGGCCGCTGGTCATGCTGAAGAAAACTGGTTTTTGAATTTGGGACTGAGAATGCAAAAAGATATTTTTGATTTTGCGGGAAACATCGGACTAAAAGACCTTTATTTTAAAAACTATCCCATACAAATTGGTTCAACACTCGAAGGCTACTATCATATACGGTTTATTGAGGTAGGGAAATTCGAGCAGAACATGTTTGCTGCAACATCATACTTTCTGAATTTTACGCCTTCAAACACAAGGCTAACAGTATACTTTGGAGCAGGACTAAAAGGAAATTATCTTAATGTTGATTCAAAAAATCCACCATTATGGAATGCTTA
>CAMVHR010000065.1 GCA_947167345.1 uncultured Treponema sp. | reverse complement strand
AATTATTGAATTTCAAAGATTGGATGGATAATGAATTCACAAAGGAACTACCGTTTCATCGACATTTGACTTGGATAGTCAATAAAAAACGGTGTAAAATTCCATCGATTATCGGTGGATTCATTTGCGGAATATTGACATTCGCAACGTGTTATTATACTTACCCGTGGAATGTGTTCACGGTAATAGGTTACAGTATACTAATTGGACTTGTAAGTATACCGATAATATTTAAATTACTCGCATTGATGTATGAGTATGTCCTCAGATACCCAATGGACGATAATGTTGGATGGGAAAGCAGATATTTTCGACGGCATAAGCATGACGCCAATTTATACCAATACCTACGAACGACGGATGTGTTCATGGTAATATTCGGTGTAATTGAAGCTGGCGATGTCACGACTCTCACGGAAATCACACGTAGATTATTCGATTTACCATATAATAAATATGGTACTTATGAAACAATCAACTTAGTGTGTAATATAATCCGTGATGCTATGAAAGATATCGCTATAATCCCATTCAACGTAACAGACCCAAGTGCACCAGCTCTTAATGATCAATGTACTATTAGGTCTGTATTATCTAACGCTGGTGAACCAAATCCACTTGGTAAAAAGCTTTACCACAATAAAAGATGGATTGAAATTCTAGAACCAATAATTGACAAAGGACAACGAATGATAACAAGCCAGTTCGTTGAAAATCAGTTCAAATGGAAAGAAAAGTTTCCAGAAGATCAATTGAAAAAGCTTTACGTAAATATGCACAATGATGCTACTATAGATATAGTTAATTCAAAAGTGCATTATCCTTATTCACATTAATTGTTTGACAACATTCAATTTTTGGAGGGTCATCAATCATGATACGCCCAATAAATGAAGACGCTGTGAGAGAGAACAGGCTCAACTGGCGTAACCCACGTGAACCACTACCAACAGAGACTGATTAATAAAACTAAACACCTGCGTATGCAGGGGAAATTTTTCTACAGGAGACTTAATATGGCAACAATGGAATTAATGGATTTTAAAGATTGGATGGATAACGTAATCACAAAGGATATACCGTTTCTAAAACACTCGCTTGGGTACATTTATAAAAAACGGTATGGAGTTCCGTCAGTTATTGGCGGAATCATTTGTGGAACGTTATCATGGGGCGCGTGCTATTACAACTACCCATGGAATATGCTCGCGACGGTAGGTTACGGTATACTGGTCGGAATCATCAGCATACCGATAATATTTAATTTGATTGTACTAGGAGTCTGACCATCTGAATTATTTTACCAAAATACAAATCCTGTAGAAAAACAGGTTGAAGGTATTCTTTTCTTCAATCTGTTCTTCTAGATTTTTGTGAGCTGAAGTTTTTTAAGGCTGAACATACGGGAAATGTTGTACGAAATTGTCACCAAATTCCATTCAATATCGATCTTTTCAAGACCACGCATCAAAAACTGTTGGAAGCCCATCACACGCTTAATGATTCCGAATACGGGTTCAACGGTTGTCTTTCTTTTTGAGTAGATTTTCTGCCCCTGTACGGTTTTAAGCCTTGCTCTCATTATGCCGGTTGTTATCGGTACGTCATCCTTTTCCTCGGGAAGTGAGACTGGGAGTTTTTCAAAAATTTCTTGAACCGTCTTGCCGTTCTTTTTATCATCTTCATCGCTCTCTTTTATTTTCCTCTCGTATTCCTCTTTCTCATGCTCGCAGATTTCTTTCTGTGTTTCCTCCATCTGCCTTACAGCTTCTTTCAGTACGCTGATTCTTTTTTCTCGGACTGCAATTTCTTCCGGAAGGCTGATTTCATTTTCCGTATTGTCGATTTTTTCTGCCTGCTCCAGAATGTCTGCAACTTCTTTCTCGTATTTTGCAATATGCTCCTTTGCATATTTGTAGCTTACAGCCTTATGCCTGCTTGCATTAGCATGAATCTTGGTCCCGTCCACACTTATTGTCACAAGCTTTTTCATAATTCCTGTACTCTGAGCAAGAAGAAGTACCTGAACAAATACCTGCTTGAATGCTCCAGCATTGTTTTTTCTGAAATTGTTGATTGTATTATGGTCTGGATGATTCATTGCCGTGATGTACATTAGCTGCTTATGATGCTGTTTTTGAATACATTGAATCCTGGTATAACCGCAACCGTATTCATTCAAGTCTGAATTACAGAACTCCGGAAGCTGTTCATTCAGAATGTGAAAAACTTGCAGCTTGAACTAGCATTTTTTGTGTCTACTATATTGACTTAGGTCCAAGATTATAAAATAAGCTTATTGTGATAGGTTAGATTATTTTTAGGATTGTAAAACGATATGTAACATGATATAGTATAATTATGCTTTATCCAGAGTTTATTAATAAAGTAATAACTCAATATATTTCAAATGCTCTTAATCTTGATTTTTTCTCTGGTTATAGAGATATTTTTAATGCCCGCCTTGATACTTTTATTTCTCAAACGAAACAGTATTTGGTTTCTGCATTGCTAGGAGAAATTGGAAATAATGCTTTTGATCACAATTATACATTTCAATCAGGAATGCCTAAAGGTGTATTTTTCGATTACATGACATTTGCAGAGACTGCAATTCTTGCTGACTACGGCAGGGGAATTTATACTACACTTTTAAAAGTCAGACCTGATATTCAGACCGATGTGGAGGCATTGCGAATAGCTTTAACAGAGATGATTTCTGGACGTTCTCCAGAGCAAAGAGGTAATGGATTAAAATTCGTACGTAAAGCCGTAATTGAACATGATTGGCATTTGTATATACATTCTGGCACAGCAGCAGCTTTTATTGAAAATAAGGATATGAAGTTTGTGAGTTGTCAGAAATCAATATCAGGTTGTCTTGCAATTCTTAACTGGGGGAAAGAATGACTGTCCATGTTTCAGATTTTGGAGATGTATTAGTTTCTCGTCCGGCAGGTAGAGAAGCTTTTTTGGGAGCTAAAGCGTATCTTTTTTCTGATTCAGATGCGAATACAGAATTTGTTCTTGACTTTGAAGGTGTAAAAGTTCTTACTCCTTCTTGGGCTGATGAATTTATACAGGGAATAAAAAAGACTTATTCAGATCACATTTCATACGTGAATACAGCGAATGAATCTGTGTCTGCTGTTTTAGAGATGCTTTAGAAAGCCATAAAAAAAAGCTGTCTGGATTAGATTTCCGAACAGCTTTTTTTATGGAGAGGAATAGGTTATTTTATGTTGATTCTTCCTTCTGTTCCCTTGTATTTTGAACTGAGATTTCCGTTAAGAATTTCTGTGAGGTATGTAATTAATACCTGGTAGTCTGGCAATGCCTTGCTGATTAATACTTCATCACCCTTGAACATTGTAAAGCCGTCTCCTCCAGAAAGAAGAAGGTAATCATGACTTGCAACAGTGTATGTTTTTGCAGGATCAAGAGGAACCCAGTTGTTTCCTTCCTGTACCATTACATCCTTTACGCGTCTTGCACCGCCAACCTTTACAAACATGCCTTTATCGTCTGTTACGATTGATGTTGGAATGCTTGTGTCTACTGTGAATTTCAAGCCAGATACATTCTGGAAACCGCCGTTTTCGCCAACAGCTTTTCCATTTTCAGAAGCAATGCTCTGTGTATGGCGTACAGAAAACTCAAGGCAGTCAAGAATTTGCTGTCCTGTTGCCTTTACAGAGGTAAGCATGTTGCCAAAAGGATGTGTCTTGATAATGTTGCCGTATGTAATGTCTCCTTCTGGAAGGTCTGCACGGATGCCACCGCCGTTTACAAATGCAATGTCTGTTTTTGCGATTGTACGGTAAGCATCTGCAACAATGTTTCCAATAAGAGTTTCTCGGTTTCTTACAGCTCTTGAACCATCTTCCCTTGAAATTTTCAATGCGATGTCTGAGTGAGCAACAACTTTGTCCAAATCTTTCTTATAAGCTGAAACAATTGCATTTATGTAATTCTGAGTGTCTTCATCTTTATTTTCATAGCTGTCAATGAGCTGTGATGAAAATTTTCCGTCTGTTGTAATTGTAAGCTTTCCGAAATTTGCAAATTTTGTACCTGTTGATGTAAGAAGAACATCTTCTCCATTCTTGTTTTTTACAAACTGTTCTGGAATTACGCTGTGAGAATGTCCGTCGAGCACTGCATTAATGCCTGTTGTATTCTGAATTACAGCGATTGACGTGCTTCCTGATGCAGAAGGCTGGTCTCCGAGGTGTGCCATGAGGATTACATAGTCTGCTCCCTGTTTTCTTGCTTTGTCTGCAAGTTTCTGTACAAGTTTATTCAGGCTTTTTCCGTCATTGTTTGAAACAAAGGAGTATACGAACTTGTCGTTTTCCTGAAAGAATGTTGGTGTTGAAGTTGTAATACTGTCTGGTGTTGTAATGCCTATAAAAGCAACTTTCTTGTTGCCATATTCCTTTATGATATAAGGAACTGTATCTTTTAAGAATGTTTCTTTTTTTCCTTTATAAGAGATGTTTCCTGCAAGCCACTGGAAATTTGATTTTTCAACCAGATATTTAAGCTGATCCATTCCGTAGTCAAATTCATGGTTACCGAATACACAGGCATCAAAACCTGTATTATTCATGATGTCAATGAGATATTCACCCTTTGAAATGGCCCCGATTACATCGCCCTGAATGATGTCTCCGTTATCTACTACTGCTACATAACTTGATTTGAGCATTTCCTGCTTATATGCAGAAAGTGATGCATATCCTAGTTTGCCGTCAATTGCGCAGTGTACGTCATTTGTGTAAAGAACCGTAATTTCTTTGTCATTAGGTTCTCTTGTTTTTGCTGTCTTTGCAGCTTTTGCATTTACAGATGTCAATACTGAAATTGCAAGCAATACTGTAGCTGTAAGAATTTTGTGAAATTTCATAATGTTCTCCATGTTTAATGTTGTTTTGGCTTTGTAAATTTAAACCATTTTGGGGCTTTATAGTCAATATGCCATCCACCGTCATAAAAGCCGTTATCGTTTGCGGTAGGGCATACAAATATGACTTTTGCAGGATTTGCAGTGTCGTATTCAAAAATGTTTGAATTCCATGTTTCTTTGCTTGTATTTGTAGTGTATACGCCGTTTTGTTTTTCAAATGGTGTGTAAACCTGTATTTTGTACTTGCCGCTCTTTATGTTTATGTGCATTGCCATGCCACCATCAAGATAGTAGATGTTTTGGTATGGATTGGCTACGTCTGGAATGCTTACCCATTCGTAGGTTGCCTTTAGTTTTGTATATGTTACGTCTTCGCCTGTCTCAGCATCTTCTACTTTTAGATAACAGCGGACATCATTCATGTCTCCTGCATTTTCAGGACGGTAGATTATTAGTTCCCAGGGATTGTGATGCAAAGGCTGTTCTTCTTGTGAATGCAATATGGCATTTGTATTAATCAACTCAATCATGAAAAATGCCAAAATTGCCCTTAGAAAACACTTCTTTTTCATATATATATAATCGGTCTTTAGATTACTTTTAGTTTACTTTTATTCTTTAGAATGTTATAATTAAGTATGCGTATAAAAAATACTAGTTCACTGCCTCATGAAAAAGAAAACGATTCGGTAAGAGAGATTTGTAAGCTGCTGGCTGGAATTTCAGATGAAAAGCTCATATATGATTTCTTTGGATGTCTTTTTACTGCTGGCGAATTAAAAGATTTTGCAAACCGATGGCATTTGGTTAAGGAACTTGATGCCGGAACGACTCAGCGTGAAATTGCAACGAAATACAATATGTCTCTTTGCAATATTACAAGAGGCTCTCGAGAATTGAAAAAGAAAAATTCTGCTTTCAAAGTAGTTTTGGAGATTTTAAAGAAAAGTTCCGAACAGGAATAGCCCTAATATTTTATAAAATGAATTCTATGAAAAACAAGGCTTTAAGTCGTAATGATATGCGGCTTAAAGCCTTTTGCCTTTGAAGTTTTTCTTATTTGTTTTTGTTTACAATCCTTGTTTCATATTTTCCGCTTTTAATGTCAATGTAGCGTACAAAGAGAGAAACTTTGTTGTCTGCATTGAGGTTGTTCCATATTCGGTCTGTAAGCTCATCGATTGAACCTGTAAGATCTACCAGAGTTGGTTCTCCTTCATAGCTTGGAAGAGGATTTCCATCTTTCATGTATGTGTGGATGAATCTTCCAAGTCCTGCCCTTGGATTTTCATAGCTGAAAGTGTACCTGTTTGCAGAAGTTTCATTGCCGTCATCACTCTTCAATATTGAAAGGCTGAAATCATATACGCCATTTTCAATATGAAGTACTGCTGAAATTCGTGGAGTAAAGTTTGGACCGTCAGGCTCAAAAGTTCTTGAGCGCAAAGACTGTTCAAATGTTAATCCCTTTTCAAGTCCTTCATATACCGTGTCTGTCTGGTCTCCGTTTGTTACAATCGTATTGTTGCCAAGAACTCTTACTGGAGCATAAATAATAAGGCTTGGATCTTTCATTTTTGAAGGATCAAATGCTTGTGTACGGATGCCTTCACCATCTGTTACAAAAACCCTGTTCCTGCTGTTTTCGCTTCTGCCCATAATAAAATAGGCTGCGACTGCATGTTTTCCGTCCTGTGATTTACCTATGATGATTCCGCGTCCCGGATATTCATTTCCTGCAAGTTCTTCCTTTAAAGACTGCTGTTTCATTATTCTGTCTCCTGTTTAGCCAGTTCTTGTTTGTGCGTTCATTCTAGCATAGAACAAGGCTTTGTGCTATAGTATTTGCATGGCAGATATTCTTGACTATGTTGCATGGCGGGGTGACCTTGATTTTATTCAAAGCCCTTTGAATGAAGTTGATGCATTGATATTTTCCCAGTTGAGCTATCTTAATTTCAAAGGCATTGTCAAAGATTCTTTTGATTTTGACAGGATTACTCTTGCCGACTGCTGTGAAAAATTCTTTAATTCTGATGATTATGAAAGCCGTAGTAATGTCGGCATGCTTATCAATAGAAAGACTTTGGATCTGCTTAAAGCCTGTGGAAACTCACGTCGTTTTGGGCTTGTACGAGTCTGTGGTTTTGTTGAGAAAATTGATTATGAAAATGAAGAGCAGTTTTCTGCTGTTACATTTACATTTCGGGCAAAAGGCAGCAAGTCATGGAATTTTATTGCATATCGCGGTACAGATGACACTATAGTAGGATGGAAGGAAGATTTTAACCTTGGATACATGGAAACAGTTCCTGCCCAGAAAGATGCCGTAATTTACCTTGAAACGGTTGCAAAATATTGTAAAGGTCGTCTTGTTTCTGGAGGTCATTCCAAAGGCGGAAATCTTGCCCTGTACGCAGGGGCTAATGTATGCGATAAAGTCAAGAAAAGGCTTGTATGGATTTTTAACAATGATGGTCCTGGATTTAGAAAGGAATTCTTTGAATCTGACAATTATAAATCTATATCTCAGAAAGAAAGGTCGTTTGTACCGCAACTTTCTGTAATTGGTATGCTTTTTTCTCATTCAGACTGCCTGACAACTGTTGAAAGTGGTGAAAAAAACATGCTCATGCAGCATGATCCTTTTTCGTGGCATGTTTTGGGAACTTCTTTTGTTACTTGTACGCAGACCGGTAGGGAAAGCCGTCTTGTGGACAAGGCTGTTAATGAGTGGGTTTCTGAACTGTCAATGGAAGAGCGGGAAATGTTTGTTGAAACTATCTTCACCGTCTTGAGTGATTCAAAGGCCAGGACAAATTCAGAACTTTCTGAGAATCTTTTTGAAAGTGTTGCACGAATGCTTAAGTCTGCCTCAAAACTTAGTCCGAATACTAAGAATGCTGTTTCTAAGACAGTTCATCTGCTGGTAAAATCTTTAATCGATGCAAATTTCAGTACAAACTAAGAAATAAGTAATAAAATACTATTTCTATTTTTTTTTAACTATGTTATAGTAAAAAAATGGCAGAAACTACTATTATAACCAGCAGTCCTGTTGGAAAACAGCTTGATAACATTGCACGTTTTCAGCAGGCTTCATATCTTGTCTTTAATAAAAAGAAAATAGAACTTGTTGCAAAGATTACAATAGGTCGCGAAAATGACAATGACATTATCATTGACAGCAAGCTTGCAAGCCGTCATCACTGCATCATTCAGAAAATAAAAGACGCATACTTTCTGAAGGATGAAGGCAGCACTAACGGAACTTTCCTGAATGATCGAAGAATTCCTCCCGATAAGTTTGTTAAGCTTAATGTAGGTGATAAAGTAACTGTAGGTTCTTCTGATATCGTAATGGCATAAAAATGCTTACCGAAGAACAGTGCGAATGTTTACGACTGAAAATTCAGTCTTACCGCGATGACAACAGGCTACCTTCCGAATCAGAATTAATTACTCTTCTTGACCGTACTGTATCAACACTGGAAAATGAATCTTCCTGTTACAGGGCTAAGGCTAGCGATGGTTCTTCAGGTGGTCTGCTTGATTTTTCTTCTAATACTCTTCCTGTTATTATTGTTCCTGACCTTCATGCACGTCCTGACTTTATAATTCAGCTTTTGCAATGCAATTATGATGGGGAATCACTGCTTTCTGCACTTTCCCGCGATAAGCTTTATGTGGTCTGTGTTGGTGATGGTGTTCATTCAGAATCTCCTGTAGAGTCTCGTTCCCGCTGGCTCTGGTCCTATCAGGAATGGATACAAAACGGCAACATAAGCAGTGAGTCAATGCAGCAGGAAATGAAGGACTGCTTTGCCACCATGATGGCTGTCATGGAATTAAAAAATGCTTTTCCTGAACATTTTCATTTTTTAAAAGGAAATCATGAGAATATTCTGAACAAAGAAGGCGGCGGAGACCATCCGTTTAGAAAATATGCCCTTGAAGGTGCAATGGTAAAGGAATTTGTCAATGAACTGTATGGGGATGCCGTCCTTCATCTTATAAACTGCTTTGAAACGAGTCTGCCACTGATAGCCTTGTTCCGAGATTTTGCAGTCAGTCATGCGGAACCTTTCAAGCCTTATAGCCGTAATGAAATTGTAAATTATCATGATAATGGCGATTTGATTCTTGACTTTACATGGACTGCCAACGATCAGGCCGAAGAAAACAGTTGTTTAAAGCAGTTCTGCCTTTTGTCCAGCAGGGATGATTTTGACAATATCCTTTGGTTTGCTGGGCATCGTCCTGTTGAAGGCAAGTACAAGATTAGGCAGAACGGAAGGTTTATTCAGATTCATAATCCTATGGAAATGAATATTGCTGTTATCAGTTCTGCAGAATTTTTTAATCCTGACGAAGATATTATATCCGTAATATAAATCTATTGCATAAAATAAATTAAGAGGTGGGAATACTATGGCTGTGACCCCTAAAAATGATGGTGTAAAAACGACGGCTAAACCTATTGTAAAAGCCGGGGAAAAAGTAATTCGCAAGCCTGTAAGTACAGGTGGCACAAGTTCTGTTGTTTCAAAGACTTCTGCTGTCAAGTCAAGTCCTGCTGCTTCAAAAACAGGCTCTGTATTAAAAACCGGTTCTGTTTTAAGGACTGCATCCGCCTTGCAAGCCAGTTCCGCCCAAAAATCAATAAAACATACCGTTTCAAAACCTGAAATGATTGGAAAATATAAGATTAAAACAAAGATTGCTCAGGGTGGAATGGGGTCTGTATATCTTGCGGAACATCCGTCTTTAAAAAGAGATGTCATAATAAAAAAACTAATAATAAAAAGGAGCGGCTCGCATATCAGGGACAGATTTAAGCGCGAAGCTCAAATCCTGACAGATTTAACATCGTTGCATATTGTCCGCATGTTTGACTATTTTACTGAAGGCAATTCAGATTATATTGTGCTTGAATATGTAGACGGCATGTCTTTAGACAAGCTTTTGGAAAAGCAGTTTGTTCTTCCGACTCCTCTTGCAATGATGATTCTTTTGGAAGCCTGCAAGGGGCTTAAGAGTGCCCATGACAACGGAATCATTCACAGAGACATTAAGCCTGCAAATATTCTCATTTCCAAGAGACATGAAATAAAGCTTGCAGATTTTGGCATTGCTGGTGCAGAAAAAGAAAAGGATTTTGATGTAAAGCCTAATCCTGCTTCAGACGTTACAGTCATAGCCTCTGAAGCTGCTTCTGGAATTACTCAGGTTGGTTCTGTATTGGGAACTCCGGCCTATATGTCTCCAGAACAGCTTGCTGATTCAAGTTCTGTAGACAAGCGTACTGACATTTATTCAATGGGAGTCATGCTCTACCAGATGGTGACTGGAGACAAGCCTTTTTTTGGAGACATGTCTAAAGAGACAATCGAAAAGATTACTCGCGGTAAATATATTCCACCAAGACGCATTAATCCCAAGCTGCCAAAAGATGTCTGTCGCCTGATTAAAAAGATGATGATGGCAGATAAAATGCGCCGTTACCAGAGTATTGAACCTGTCATTAAAGTTATTAAGAAATATTTGAGGCATTTTAAAGAAGAAACTCTTTATGACATGTGGGAAGCTCTTGAAGATTCTGTAAGTACTAACAAGGCTACAGAGTTCCCTGCATGTGAGCCTAAATTTAAACGCCTTAGGATGGTGTGTGCCGCAGTCATTATTGCCTCATTCTTATGCATTTCTGGCTATAAAGGCTTGTTTTACTGGCTTAGTCCATGGCATGAAAGTGTAAACCTTGTACTTGAAATTCCAGCCCATAACAAGGGGGCTATGGGAACTTATGTTTCTGATTTGCCTGCCAAAGCTTTTTTCTTTGAGAATGATGGCAAAGATATTCCCGAAGTAAAAGGAATTAACGGCAGTGCTGTTTTTGTTCAGTCAAAAGAAAACTCTTCTGATGATTCCTGCATCAGGCTTTATTCAAAGACTGTCTTTCTTAGACCTGGTGATTACCGCATAAAGGTTGCGGAAGGTCCATTCCTGTGGTGGAAAAGCATTACCGTTACAAAAAATATGGAACCGATAGTCATTGATTACTTGAAAAATGAGCAAAGGACATTTAAAGTACAGGGAATAGCTTTGGATTATGATACAGGGGAAGACATTACCGACAAAACTCAGTTTCAGGTAAGTGCAAATGGAAAATGGATTCCAGTTCAGAATGTAAAGGATTCTGTACTTTCTTCTGGTAAAATTATACATTTTAAAGCTGTTGCAGAAGGTTATGAAGAAGAAAAATTCGGACTTTCAATTGACTGGTATCAGGATTCTGTTTTTATAAATGCAAGCCTTCATAAAATAAAAGTTGAGTAGAAGATGATTATATTTTTTTTAACCACACAGGAAAGCCTGTGTAGTAGAATTGCATCTTGCCTTACAGAGAATTATAATCATGAGGTTCGTGTGTTTACGAATCCACGAATGTGTTACAGGAATGTAATTTTAACAGGAATTTCAAAAGTCGGCTTAATTGCATGTGATTATATGATGTTTGACATGGAAGAAATTAATCCGTTTGAAATTATGTCACTACATAAGTGTGTGCTTCCGTTTATATTTTACAATACTCCGTTTGCAGAGCATACGGATAGAGTCTCGTTCTGGCTCAATAAAATTCACAAGCGAATGAGATCTTCTGCCATGTCAGAGGAGAAGATGGCTGAGCTGAAAGATGTTTTGATGCAGCTTGACAAAACTATTTCCTCTCCAGATATAAATCCGTATGTAAGGTTGTTGAACGAGGCTCCTGATTTTCCTGAAGTTGAGCTAAATTGTTTCAGACAGCGAAATCATATTCAATCCTCTAGGTTCAAGGTTCTGTCCTACCTGTTTTCGCATAAAGATCAGGAAATATCAGAAGAAGATTTATGCATGCATGTTTGGAATGACTTTTCACAGAAACGAATCCGTGTTTTGTACAGCTATATTTGCGAGTTGCGGAAAATATGCCGTCAGGATTTAAAACTGCACATGGCAATTTCCCGCCCAAGCAAACAGTGTTACTGCCTTACTGTAATATCATAATCTTTTTTATACAGCCAGCTGTATTTTGCATCAAGATTTCTTAATGAACTGATGTCGAATACAGCTGTGCAAGGCGGTTCGTTAAATGGAACAGTCCTTGCAATAAAAGTATTTGCATATTTTAGCTTTTCAAGCAGTTCATTTGTGTCTCCATCATAGAAAGATGCTTTTTCGTCAGAAGAAAGAACCCATTCCTCTGTACGAGCCTTTTCATCATCAATACGATATGTGACTAGACATGAGCCTTCGTTAAGGAATTCTTTCCAGTTTATGTAGATTTCAGGTGCAGAACCTTCTTTTTTGCGCAACACAAGCGATATATTGTCTACATATTCATTTACTTTCTGAGGTGCATTAAACACAATGTACAGAACCTTTTTGTCATCCATGGGATCTGTTCGTTCTGATGTGAATGGCTTTGACGAAGTTGTCCGCACGGGATTCTTTTCCATTTCTTTTAATGAATTTTCAATGTCATTAAGAATGTCGTCTTTTGAATCAAATGAATAAAGGGTAAGGGGAACTGCTGGTTCTTGTGTACTTCCCGAATATACTATTTCACGCTTTGTCCTAAGCAGAGGATGATTGTATTTTATGTCGTCATTTTTATCTTCATAGAATGAGTCTTTTTGAGTCCAGTTTTTGTTGCCATCATAGGTATATTTGTAAATGTATGTAGTAGAAGACGTTGTTTCCTTTATGCAGTCTCCGTTTTTATTCATCTCATAGGACTCGTCATTTGTCTTTTTATTGTTCAGGTAATAGGTACGGCGTTTTTTTGTTGCCGTATCTTTTTCCATGATTATTGAGGAAAGCTTGCCGTCTTCATAATAGTAGTAATATACGGTACCTTCCTGCATCTGTGTTTTTTTCGCATCTTTACGAAGGTCTCCGCTGTAGGCATAGCCTGTAGTCTTTTTGGTTTTGGCTATAGTACCGTCCGGATTGTAAGCATATTCAAATGAAACAAAGCCGTCATCTTCTTTTTCCATCGCAAAAGAATTGGACTTTAGTTTTTGTCCGTCAGAGACTGAGTCACTGACAGAGTAAATGTCATATCCTGAAAAATCTGCTGCATATTCATAAGTCTTGTCTAAAGATACTTTCTGAGTCTTTAAGGACGATGACGTCATGAGTCCGTCTGCATTAAACGTAACTTTTTCGTAAAGATAGGGATTGCCTTCGTCATTGTATTGAATCATTACAAAACTGTTGTCCTGCCAGTTGTAAAACTTTACGGTCTTACGCTTTGTCGGCAGTTCAATCAACTTTCCGTTTTCATCTATTATGGTATAGATTGATTCAGTTATCATTACAGGCTTTGACTTTATGTCCTGATAGGTGTCCTTTATTGTCGGCAATCTGTCAAATGCATATATTGCAGTTGCTGTAGCACCTGCTGCGACTATAGACGCCATAAAGGACAGCATTTTCTTTATCATGTTATTCCCCTGCTGTTAGTTTTTTGAAACTCCTACTTTTGAAATCGGAATTTCATAAGAATAAGATAAAGGTATATTCGGTGCATAGGGTAGTTCTGTAAATGAAAGCCCACTTGCAAGTGAGAATACAGGATTTGCTCCTTTTTTGTTCAAAAGCTGGGCTATAAATGATGCCGCTGTTACAGTATTAAGCGAAGCCTTTAAAGGAACTGTTCCGCTTGCAGAGTTTATAGATGAATTTGAAAGTGGCGTTATGCCGGCAAGGTCTCCTGCAGAAGTTTTAAGAGAGCAGCTATTTACAATGAAATTCCATGCAGCACTGCCTGAATTCTTAACGTTTAGGTTCATCAGAAAGTCTATGTCAAGATTTATCTTTTTAAGGGTGTCTTCACTGATGCTTTTTCCCTGAATGAGCGCGCTTGCAAAGTTTACTGCTTCTACTGCATTCATTCCGCTGTTGATGAAAGCGTTTTTTAGTGTTTCAAATGAGGGCATGTTGATTTTAACGTCTGAAAGTGACAGTTCCGGCTTGAATACTGGAACATCAAAATCTTTTTTAAAAGGAAGCGTAAGGCTTTGGTTTTCAAGAAACGGTATTGCACTCAAGTCAAGTGAGGCGGCACCATCTATGGCAAATGGAAGAGCTTTTTTGCCGGAAATGTTTTTAGCAAGTTCCAGAATGGAGTTGTATGGAATTTTGAATGTAAGGGCGTTTGTCTTTGATCCCATTGCAGCAACATTAACACCTTGTGATGTATTTATCTTTGTAAAAGTATTTCCGCTACAAAGGATGTTTGCCGCGACTTCCTTAATTGAAAATGCAATAGGATACGGATTTGTAATGGAATAGTTGCAGTTGAAAGTGATTCCTTCTAAATCAAGGGACTTAATGCCTACTGATTCCAGTGAAAGTGATGGTGTGCCGACAATTTCTTTTACAGTCTGGCAAGAAAATACAATAAGCGACAAAACAGCCGCAGCAATGCCTGTAATAATATGAGACTTTTTCATATTAATATTTTAACTCGTATTTAAAATGTAAACAATAGGTGAATTTTTATTGAATTCTAACTTTTCATCCCAAAAAAACGACGTTTATCCCAGTTTTGTTGACAGAACTTGAAATTCAGGTGTAAAATTCATTCAAATTCTCAAGAAAACAGGAAAACTATATTTAAAGATAGTGGACAAAACTGTTATAGGAGGCTGTATGTCAGTAAAAAATGTTAGCAAAAAGTCCTTCACGGGTATTGACAAAAATTGCGTAAAATGTTATGGGGGGGGGTACTTTGTAAAACAGTAAAACCGCTGAAAGCGGTAGAATCGCTGAAAGCGGCACTTTTCAGTGCGTTACTCTTTTCCTTTCTATTATTAAGCACGACATTCATTTCATGTGCAGGCGGAGCTGGCAGTCCTGCCTCAGGTGGCAGTGCGGAGGCAACGTCACTTTGCATTCAGCTGCCCACAAGCGTTGAGGTTCCTGCAAAATATCTTGCGCGAACAGCCCAGTACGAAAAGGTTGACTCAAACTTTGAGACCTTTACAGTATCAATCACTTCTTCTTCATAT
>CAMVHR010000064.1 GCA_947167345.1 uncultured Treponema sp. | reverse complement strand
AAATCAATTTCAAAGTCATGTATATTATCGAAAAGCTGTATCGGAATATAATTTAGGTATGTATAATGAAGCTATGGCGAATCTGAATAGAGCTTTTGATTTGGGCTTAAATGATGATGATTCCAAAAACTTTAAGACCAAACTTTTGAAAAAGTTTGATATGGGCATGTGATTTTATATTTTGAAAAAAATAAAAAAAATGATGATTATTTTGGTAAAGTACTTGACTAAAATATATCGGTATGATATTATCTAATCATCCTAAACGAAAGCAGTAGCTTAAGTTTATGTCTCCCTCGTCTAGTGGTTAGGACATCGGGTTTTCATCCCGACAACATGGGTTCAATTCCCGTGGGAGATGTGAAAGACCTTAATCGAAAGATTAAGGTCTTTTTTTTATGCTTTGTAGATGTTTGTGTCTGTATTTGCTTTTTATTTTTCGCTACTACATAAAAAAGCCCTGATAAAATGCATACGCATCTTACCAGGGCTTTTATTATATATGTGAGTAAGTTTTCAAAAGTCAGACAACTTTTGAAACTGGCTCATGTGATTAATATTTTATTACAAGAACATTATGACGATTTTTGCCGTAAGAACGATTGATACCAGTGCAAATGGATATGTTGCGGCGTATGCTGCTGAAACTTCATCAGTACCTGCTGTGGCAATCAAAGTTCCAAGAGCAGGGGTAGAAGTCATTCCTCCAGTAATAGAACCAAGGTTGTTCAGTATGCTCAATTTGAATACATAGCGAGCAAATATATAGCCGACAACCATAGGAACTGTTGTCATAACAGCTCCGTAGAGGAAGTATGACCATCTGAACTTGTCAATAAAGTTTACTCCGCCTGGAACACCTGCTCCTATGAGGAATAGTACAAGACCAAGCTCTCTCATAAAGTTGAGGGTTTCTTTTTTAATGCGACAGTCAATGCCACCAAGATGAGCAAAATGTCCTATTATAAGACCACCAATCAAACAACCGCCTGAATTGCCAAGTGAGAAGTTAATGCCTGGGATTTTTATTGCACCGATAAGACATCCAAGTGCAACTGCAAGGAAGAAAGCAAAGAATCCAAATGGATCCATGCTTGTTAATTTTCCCTTTGGAGAAGGAATTTTTATCTGGTTTGCAGCCTGAAAGTTCTTTACTTCATCAGCCATGTTTATTTTAAGAAGTTTTGGTACAAGCTGAACGAAAAGTACAACACCAAGAACTCCGTATAGATAAGCGATGCCATAGCCTGCTGTAACATCTTCTTCTATGGCCTGTACACACTCTTTTCCTGCACTGAAACCAGGAGTTGAAGTGAGACCTCCTGTTAAAAGACCTACAGCCATTGATGAACTCATATTTTTATCGAGTACAGTGAACAGAACTGCTGTTCCGCCACCGATAGCGATTATGATAACTCCTAGAAGAATGTAGCTGAGTGTGTTGCGGTTAAAACTTCTAAAGAACTTTGGACCTGCAATTAAGCCGACCGCTGTAACGAATAAAGCAGTACCAATATTCGATACAATTCCAAAGTTTCCCTTTATTTTAGCATTAAAGAGAAAAATTTCTTTTTCTGAAATGGTAAAGCTTGGAATGTAATGCGTTAAAATTCCATACAGAAGAGCTACCAAAAGTACTCCTGCTGTACCAAGTTCAATACCTTTTACTTTGATACCACCGACAAGATAACCTATAGTACCAATTGCAAATACAATAAAAATAAATGACAGGGCAGATGAACAAACCCCAGCTAGATAAGCAGTCATTCTTTTACCTCTTAAAATTAATTTATTTAATTATATTACTTAATAAACTCTTGTGCAATAAGTAAGAAAAAAGGGCGTTTCGCTTTGAAACGCCCCTTTTTTAATGATTACTTATTTTGTAGCTCCAGGAATTTCCTTATCAAACTCAGGATTTCCATGGTGATATGTAGGAAGAATCTTTGGTGATACTACATCATCCTTGATTCCTGCCTTATCACGCTCAGCCTCAAAGTCTTTTACGTGCTTAAGGTTGAGTTTTGCTGTATCTGCAAGAGTAATGTTCTTAAACATCTTTCCTGCTTCAATACCAGCCTCACGACCAAATACTACAACATCAAGCAGAGAGTTACCCATAAGGCGGTTTGTTCCGTGAACACCACCAGAGGCTTCTCCAGCAACAAGAAGGTTTGGAATGCTTGAATGACATGTCTTGTCAATTTCAACACCACCATTCTGATAGTGAAGTGTTGGGTAAACAAGAATTGGCTCCTTGCGGATATCAATTCCGTATTTGATGAACATGTTGTACATAGCAGGAATGCTCTTAAGAATTGTTCCTTCTCCGTGTATCATGTCAATCATTGGAGTGTCAAGCCATACAGCGTCCTGCACATCATTCTTTACACCGCGTCCATTCTTTACTTCTCGGATGATACCAGAAGCATTAACATCACGTGTTTCAAGTGGGTGAATGTAAACTTCACCATCTTTATTGATGAGCTTTGCACCCAGAGAACGTACTTTTTCAGTAACAAGCTTTCCAAGAATCTGTGTTGGATATGCTGCTCCTGTAGGATGGTACTGGAGAGAATCCTGATACAGAAGCTTTGCACCTGCACGGTATGCAAGTACAAGACCATCTGCTGTAGCACCATAGTGGTTTGAAGTAGGGAATCCCTGATAGTGCATACGTCCTGCACCACCGGTTGCAATAATTACAACCTTTGCCTTTGCAATGCGGATTTCACCAGTTTCAATATTCATCAAAACAGCACCAGCTGCTTCACCTTTGTCATTCTTGATGATTTCAATTGCTGCTGTAAAGTCTACTACAGTAATGCTGTCTTCACGGTTAAATGTTTCATCACGGAGAGTTCGCATGATTTCTGCACCAGAATAGTCTTTACATGCATGCATTCTCTTGCGTGATGTTCCGCCTCCATGGGTGGTTACCATAGTACCATCAGCTTCCTTATCAAATTCTACGCCAAGGTCATTGAGCCACTTGATTACCGAAGGAGCCTTGTTTACAAGAGTGTATACAAGCTCTGGCTTTCCGTCAAAGTGTCCGCCACCAAATGCATCAAGGTAGTGCTGTGCAGGTGAGTCATTAGGCTTATCGGCAGCCTGAATGCCACCTTCAGCCATCATTGTATTTGCGTCACCTACACGAAGCTTTGTTACTAAAAGAACCTTTGCACCAGCTTCGCTTGCCATGATAGCAGCAGATGTACCAGCTCCACCGCCTCCAATTACAAGAACGTCAGATTCATAATCAACGTGATTAAGGTCAATCTTTTCTGGCTCAATGCGAGGCTTTGCCTGAAGCATTTCTGCAAGCTCTATAGGAGCTTTCTGTCCTTTATTTGGACCAATCTTAAGCTCTACGAACTGAGATGCAATTCTGTCTGGGTGATATTCCTTAAGGAGCTGGTCTTTTTCGTCAGCTGTGAGGCGAACATGCTCGAACTTAAGGTTTTCAGCGCGCTTTTCGGCAACAATTTTTGCCGCATCGTCTAAGTAATTTCCGTACATTATCCGTCCTCCTTATTTTTCAATGTCACGATTGTTGTACAATTCTTTGATTTCTGCCAAAGGCTTCTTCATCATTGCCTGAATTGCTTCTTCACACTTACCGTCATTGATTTCGTTTACACGGTCAATAAGGTGCTGTGTCTGTGGCTGGATGTACTTACCGTTAAGACGGCGAGCAAGTTCTGCAACCTGAGGGTGACTGATTCCTGCAGGACAGCGTGATGAACAGCATCCACACATTACACAGTCAAAAGACAGGTCTGCACACTTTGCAAAGTCTCCACGCTGAGCATAAGCAATGTACTGCATTGTGTTCAAGTTCTGTGGACATGCACGAGAACATGCGTTACAACCTACACATGCGTAGATTTCTGGATAAAGCTGCATCATTACAGCCTGTTCTGGCTTAATCTTGTTGATGTCGTAAATCTGCTTTACCAGAGGGAAGAACGGAAGTGTAGCAATGTACATGTTGTTCTCAACCTTCTTTGAACATGCAAGACATGTCTGAAGCTGATTGTCGCCCTTTATTCTGTAAATGGTTGCACAAGCGCCACAGAATCCGTTTCTACAGCCGCATCCACGCTTAAGCTGGTAGCCGGCATATTCCATAGCATTCATTATTGTCAATTCAGCAGGAACATCATATTTTTTCCCAAAAATATAAATGGTTGCCATTTCTTTTTCTGCCATAATATATTCTCCTATTAATACTCTGGTGGAAGTTCTCCAAGTTGATCAAAACTAAATACAGGCCCATCTTTACAAACGAACTTGTCGCCAATGTTGCAGCGTCCGCATTTACCAATACCGCACTTCATGCGCATTTCCATTGTTGTGAATACCTGCTCATCTTTGAAACCGAGTTTCTTAAGGGCATCAAGTGAGAGGTGAATCAGAATTGGAGGTCCACACATGATAACGGTCATGCTTGGGTCTGGATTAAGCTCTGTAACATAAGGAGGAACAAAACCAACATGTCCCTTCCAGTTTTCCTCTGCACGGTCAATTGTCAAGTCAATTGAGCAGTTAGGCTGCTTCATCCATACGTTCTGCATTTCTTCAAGGCGAACAAGGTCTGCCATTGAGCGGGAACCGTATATAACCTGAATCTTTCCGTAATCAGCACGATGATCCATCATGTAGTTTACTACAGAATGAACAGGAGCAATTCCAATACCACCAGCAATTACGAGAATATCTTTGCCTTTGAGTTTTGTATCAACAGGGAATCCGTTTCCAATAGGACCGCGCAGACAAATCTGCTGTCCAACTTCCGCATTGTGAAGCCATTCAGTTACACAACCACACTTTTTAATTGAAAATTCCATGTGTGATTCAAGTGTTGGTGATGAAGTGATGGAAATCATTGATTCTCCTACACCTGGAACAATGAGCATTGCACACTGTCCTGGAATGTGGTTGAACAGTTTCTTTCCGTCAAGACCAACTACACTGAAAGTCTTTACATCAGGAGTTTCCTGTTTGATGTCTATTATTTTTCCTACATAAGGAATGAATGATTCTTTAGTTTCCATGTTCAACTCCTTATTCCTAGATGTCATCCGTCTCGTTTACGGCTTTTATGACCTTAACGATGTTCATGTTTACAGGGCAGCTTTCAAGACAGCGGCCACAGCCTACGCAGCTGAACAGTCCCTCATGTGCCATAGGGTAGTACATGAGCTTGTGCATGAATCTCTGACGGCTTCTCTCTTTCTGTGTGTGGCGTGGATTTTCCGCAGCCATCTGAGTGAAGTCGTTGTACATGCAGGAATCCCAGCAGCGAACCTGACGGATACCTTTTTCGTTTCCAGTGTTAAAGTCTCGGACATCAAAACACATACATGTAGGACATACATAAGTACATGTTCCGCATCCAAGACAAGCTTCTGCAACTTTATCCCAAATCTTAGAATTAAAGATTTTGAGCATATCCTTGCCCTGAAATTTAGAAAGGTCAAGGTGTGCAAAAGGAAGCTTTTCTGTCTTTGCAGCAATGTCTTTCTTTACGCTTTCAACGGCTTTGTCATCGGAATCAGAAAGAACTGACTTTGCATTTTCCAGGAACTTCTTACCTTTGTCTGTATTTGCATTGAAGTAGAACTTACCGTTTGCATTCCAGCAGCTTACATCTCCAGCAGGCTTTGCAAGGGAAGCATCAATTCCATAAGTAGAACAGAAACATTCCTTTGCAGGTTCGTTACATGCGAGAGTAATTACTGTTCCGTGCTCGCGACGGTTTGTATAGTAAGAATCCTGAGGATTCATGTGCATATAAACGTTGTCAATAACTTCAAATCCCTTTGCATCACAGGCACGTACGCCAAAGATAACAAAGTCTTCAATGTCTTTTCTTGGATCTGTTACCTTAATTTCCTTTCCAGATACCTGATAAGAAACCATGTGCTCTGTTTTAGGAAAGAAGAAGTCCTTTGCTGAACGTACTGTCTTGAGTGCAGATGAAAGCTTTACGCCTTTTTCCCACTGCTTAAAGTCAGCCTTGCCTGAACTGTTGTCTACAGGCATGTACAGAGGCTGCTTTGAGCCGATAAGCTCAAACAGTGAATCAATTTTATCGGCATTAATGGATAACATTATTCAGCCTCCTTGTCTTTTGAGCGTTCCCATACGATTGTAGTCTCTGGGTCGCCTTCCGCATTAAAGGTAAGCATAGCTGGCTTAGACTCCATGTCTGCGCCTGCCTGATACTCGCCGTAAATCTCGTTGATATCTTTGATGAACTTGCGGTTCAACAGATACAGCGGAATGTGCTGAGGACATACGCGTGAACATTCACCACAGTCTGTACAGCGTCCGGCAACATGCCATGCACGGATAATGTGGAACAGGCTTTCTTCAAAGTTAGTTTCAGCAACCTTCTGAGAAGTGTAAAGCTTATTGTTATCGAATACACACTTTTCGCAAGTACATGCAGGACAGATGTCGCGGCATGCATTACAGCGAAGACAGCGGCTGAACTCATTTTTCCAGAATGCATCGCGTTCAGTTGCAGTCATAGCCTCAAGCTTTTCAACTTCAGCCATACGCTTTGACTCAACAGGAGCAGGTTCTGCTTCTACGCCAATAAGTTCGTCACATGAAACAGGCTTTTTGTTTTTGCATGTCTCACAAACTTCACCGCCGTCAAGAGTGTCCTGACAAGGAACACCGATAGCATATACATCAGCACGGGTAATTCTGTTTTCCTTGAGGAGCTGTGTAAACGAATATGTATCGCTAGGCTTAAGGAATACAAGAACAGTTTCCTGTGGAATTGGCTTGTCAACAGCGTTAGGATCACGCTGCTTTGCCATTGTATTGTTCATTCTTGTTGTACTCTTTGCAGTTTCAATCTGTCTTGTAATTTTTACAAGATACTTTGACAGATTTGCCTTACAGAATTTGTTGAATACAAAATCTTTATCAAGTTCTTCTGCGGAACTGAATACTGCAGGAGTAATGTCATCGTCAAAAAGACCTTTCTTCCAGCCGACAACTTTCTGTACTTTGCCTTCTGCAAGAAGTTCCTTTGCGCGTTTGATTAATTTGTCTTGCATCTTACGTCCTCCAGCTTCTTACATTCACCGAGCTCTGTAATCTGCTTTACGAAATCGTTCATGATTCCTGCAAAGCGGACACCTTCGGCAGCAGAACACCATTCAACGCGTGTGCGTCCTTTCTCTATTCCAAGATAGTCAAGCATAGAGAAGAGAAGTGTCATGCGGCGGCGTGCAAAGTAGTTTCCTGTAGAGTAGTGGCAGTCACCTGGGTGGCATCCACAAAGAATTACACCATCAGCTCCGCGCTGGAATGCACGCAGTATGAACAATGGGTTCAAGCGGCATGAGCATGGGATACGGATAATCTTTACGTTTCCAGGATATTCGAGGCGGTTGTTACCAGCCAGGTCTGCTCCAGCATAAGAACACCAGTTACAGCAGAATGCAACAATCTTTGGCGTCCATGATTTATTAGTTGTTTCTGACATAATCATTATTTCAGCAATAAGCCATAATTCATAATTGTGAATTATGAATTACAATACGCTGTCTACCTCCGCCAAAATTTGTTTGTTGCTGAATCCCTTAAGATCCATAGCACCGCTAGGACATGCAACTGTACAAGCACCACATCCATGACACATTGCAGAGTTGACCTGTGATACGTGACGTGTGATTGTTGTTCTGTTAGGACCTCTGAAGTCCTTGTCAACATAAGAGATTGCACCATAAGGACAGACATTAATACACTGTCCACATCCGTTACATGCATTTTCGTCTGGCTGTGCAGTACAAGGATCGTTCTTGAGCTTGTCTTTTACGAGCAAGCAGATAGCCTTTGCTGCAGCACCTGATGACTGTGCAACAGTTTCTGGAATGTCTTTTGGACCCTGACAGCATCCTGCAAGGAAAATACCGGCAGTAGGGGATTCAACAGGACGGAGCTTTGCATGAGCTTCAAGGAAGAAGTCGTTGTTGTCCATAGAAGTTGTAAGCATAGTAGCAAGTGGTCTTGCGCTCTTGTCTGCTTCAATTGAAGCTGCAAGAACAACCATGTCTGCCTTTATGTGAACCTGTTTGTTAAGAATCAGGTCGCTTCCCTGAACATCAAGCGTACCGTCTGCAAGAGGGGTAACCTTACCAACCTGACCCTTGATGTAGTGTACTCCATACTGCTCAACTGCACGGCGGTAGAACTCATCAAAGAGTTTACCAGGAGTATGTACGTCAATGTAGAATACATAACAGTTTGTATCAGGATAGTGGTCACGAGTGAGGATTGCGTGTTTTGCTGTGTACATACAACAGATCTTAGAACAGTATTCGTGTCCCTTTTCAGAATCTGCTGAGCAACGGCTTCCTACGCACTGAACGAATACGATATTCTTTGGTTCTTTTCCGTCTGAAGGGCGAAGAAGGTGACCGTTTGTAGGACCAGAAGCATTACACAGACGTTCAAATTCAAGAGATGAAACAACATCTGGACTCTGGCTGTATGCATATTCGTCAAATTTTTCAAGAGAAATAGGGTTGTAACCAGTTGCTACAATGATAGCACCGTACTTCTCTGTAATGATTTCTTCTTTCTGCTTGAAGTTGATTGCTCCAACGCCACAAGCCTTCTCACAGAAACCACAGACATTGTCCTTGCCGTTTGCAAGTCCCTTCATGTGCAGACAGTAGTTTGCGTCAATGTTTGCAATCTTTGGAACTGCCTGAGCAAAAGGAATATCAATAGCCTTGCGGTTGTTAAGGTTAAGATTAAATGCATTTGGAACTTTCTTGTTAGGACACTTTTCAATACAAGCACCACATCCTGTACACTTTGTTTCGTCAACATAACGAGGATGACGCTTGATGTCAATTTCAAAGTTTCCGATATAACCGCTTACTCTGCAAACCTCTGAATATGAAAGGATGCGGATGTTAGGGTTCTGGCTTACTTCTGTCATCTTAGGTGTAACGATACATGAAGCACAGTCCAAAGTTGGGAAAGTCTTGTCGAGCTTTGCCATCTTTCCGCCGACAGTGTAATCCTTTTCTACAATGTCAACAGGGAATCCTGCGTCTGCAATGTCAAGAGCTGCAGTAATACCTGCAATGCCTCCACCAATAACAAGAGCACGCTTTGTAACTGTTGTCTCGCCAGGTGTAAGTGGTGTGTCAAGGATAGTCTTTGCAATAGCTGCCTTACCAAGGGCAATAGCCTTTTCTGTTGCCTGTTCTATATCCTTCATTACCCATGATGTCTGTTCACGGATATTTGCAACTTCAACTTTAAATGGATTAAGACCTGCACGCTCTGCACATGCACGGAATGTCTTTTCGTGCATACGTGGGGAACATGAACAAAGAACAACGCCTGTAAGCTTGTCATCCTTTATGTGGTCCTCAATCATCTTCTGACCAGCAGAAGAACACATGTATGTGTAGTGTGTTGAATAAACAACACCATCTACTTTTCCAAGTTCTTCTGCGACTTTTTCTACGTCAACTGTACCGGCAATGTTAGTACCACAGTGACATACGAAAACACCAATTCTTTCCATCTGTCACTCCTTACTTACGGTACTTTCTGAATGCACTTACAATAGCCTGCTGTGGCAGTTCTGCATCAAGCTTTGAAGCTTCTGCTACTGCTTCTGGAGTAAGGTGCTGAGGGCCTCTTTTGCGCTCTACAACCATTCTTACAGCTTCTATGAGCTTTGCCGGTTCAACCTGACGCGGACAGCGTTCAAGACAGGCAAAGCATGAAAGACAGTCGTAGATGGACTTTGACTGAAGAAGTGGTTCCAATTCTCCGTTTTCAACCATCTGTACAAACTGATGCGGATGATATTCCATTGTATCATAGTTAGGACATGTACCTGAACACTTACCGCATACCATGCATTTCTTAGGATTAACGCCACTAATGGAAAGAATTTCATTCTTTATTTCTTCACATTCACTCTTAAGCATTCTGTGCCTCCTGAGCAGCTGAATCTTTTACTCCAAGTGCCTCTGCAAGAAGCTCTGTAAAGTAAATGACATCAAGCTTGCTGTCTCCCTTGTTCTTTATAAGGTTATAGCGGCACAAAGGACAGCTTGTTACAAGAAATTCTGCACCAAAATCTTCTGCATTAGAAAGAATGGCATCTGTTCTTTTCTTTGGAATGGAAGGATTTTCAAATGCTGCATAAGCACCACAGCATTCATTTCTCTGAGCATAAATTACAGGAGTTCCACCGATTGCCTTGATGAAATCTTCAATAATCTGAGGATTTTCAGGATCGTCAAACTGAAGAACCTTGCCTGGGCGCAAAAGAAGACAGCCGTAGTAAGCTCCAATCTTCTTTCCTGTAAAAGGCTTCTTTACTGCCTTTTTTACATTATCCCAGCCTATTACATCACGAAGAACTTCTAGAAAGTGAATTACTTTTGTTTCGCCGTGATACTCAATGTCATCGCGTTTAAGGTAATTGTTTACCTTTAAAATGACATTTTCATCATTCTGCATGTCATTGTTTACCTGTTTCAAAACATTGTAACAGGCCGAGCAGAGTGTAACTAAATCGCGACCTGAGGATTTTGCATCCGCAAGGGCACGTACAGACGAAAGCTTTGTTGCAATCTCGTCTTTTGCAAGAGGGTAAGTACCTCCGCAGCACTGCCAGTCAGGAATTTCCTCAAGTTTAAAGCCCAATGCCTCCGCAGATGCTCTTGCGTAAGCGTCAAGGTCTTTTGCCTTGTTCTTAAGCGTACATCCAGGGAAGTATGAGTAGGTGATGTTACTATCCATCTTATACATCCTCTTATGTAATACTTGTGCATCACGAATAGGACATAATACACAACCACAAAATTTACTTTTTCTGCATGCAGAATGCCGTCATTCTCCTAAAACGGCATCCAGCATTCTCCTTTTTATTTCTTAACGCCAGCCATTTCTTCCGGATGGAATACTTCATCAAACTTTTCTGGTGTCAGGAAGCCGAGCTGAACACAGGCATCCTTGAGGGAAATGTTTTTCTCGTAAGCCAGATGAGAAGTTTTTGCAGCATTTTCATATCCGATGTATGGATTAAGTGCTGTTACAAGCATAAGAGAATTATACAGATTGAAATGCATCTTCTCTTTGTTTGCTGTAATGCCTACAGCACAGTTATTGTTGAAGCTTACCATTACTTCAGAAAGTAGGCGTACTGACTGAAGGAAGTTGTATGCGATTACAGGCATGAATACGTTAAGCTCAAAGTTACCCTGTGAAGCGGCAACTCCAACTGCAACGTCATTTCCCATTACCTGTACTGCAACCATAGTCATTGCCTCGCACTGAGTAGGGTTTACTTTTCCAGGCATGATAGAAGAACCTGGTTCATTTTCAGGAATGTGGATTTCTCCCAAACCGTCTCTTGGACCAGATGCAAGCCAGCGGACATCGTTTGCAATCTTCATGAGGTCTGCTGCAAGAGCCTTTAATCCTCCGTGAGCGAAGGCAACTTCGTCTTTGCTTGAGAGTGCATGGAACTTATTAGGAGCAGTTACGAAATCTTTACCTGTAAGCTCTGATACTTTCTTTGCAACAAGAGTATCAAATCCGGCAGGTGCATTCAGTCCTGTACCTACTGCTGTACCACCAAGAGCAAGCTGCTTAAGGTATGGAAGTGAAGATGCAATCATCTCCTTGTCGCGTTCCAAAGATGATCTCCATCCTGAAATTTCCTGAGAGAAAGAAATAGGAACAGCGTCCTGAAGGTGAGTGCGTCCTGACTTTACAATTCCTTCATTAGCTTTTTCAAGCTTCTTGAATGTGTTTACAAGCAGGTCAATGGCAGGGAACAGCTTGTCTTCAATTTCAACCGTAGCGGCAATATGAAGGGCTGTAGGAAAAGTATCATTGCTTGACTGGCTCATGTTTACATCATCATTTGGATGACATAGTTTTGAGCCTGCAATCTGATTTGCACGGTTTGCAATGACTTCGTTTGTATTCATGTTACTCTGAGTACCGCTTCCCGTCTGCCATACGACAAGAGGAAAGTTGTCATTCAAAGAACCGCTTACAACTTCGTCACAAGCCTGTGCAATGCACTTAAGTTTTTCGGCTGTCATTTTTTCAGGCTTCAGTTCGTTGTTTGCAAGAGCTGCAGCCTTCTTTAAATAACCGAATGCTTTTGTGATTTCACGTGGCATTGTTTCAATGCCAACACCAATACGGAAATTCTCATGGCTGCGTTCTGTCTGTGCTCCCCAGAGTTTGTCTGCAGGAACTTTGACTTCGCCCATGGAATCGTGCTCAATTCTAAAATTTTCCATTCATTACTCCACGCCTGGTATATTGTGTTTTACTTAGAACTGCAACTGGTTGATTACTTCTTTAAGACATTCTGCACTGTGCTTAAGAGAAGCTACTTCGCCTTCTGTAAGAGGTGCTACAAGGCGTCCTGCAATACCGTTGTGACCAACGATAGCTGGAATACTCATACATACGTCAGAAATGCCATATTCGCCTGTAAGCATTGTAGAAATAGTAAGAACGCTGTCTGTATCATAAGTAAGGGCTTCGCAAAGGTGTGCTGTTGTTACGCCAATAGCATAGTTTGTGCATTTCTTTGCCTTGATGATGATTCCGCCTGACTTTCTGATGTAGTCCTCAACATCATCCTTATTAAAGGAAGGAAGATTCTTTCCTTCGTAAGCTGCTGCATACTTGTCTACAGGAATAGAACCAATGTTTGCAAGAGACCAAGGAACGAAAGATGAATCACCATGTTCACCGAATACATAACCGTGTACGTTTTCCTGTGCAATCTTGTATGTTTCTGCAATGCGTGCGCGGAAACGTGCTGTATCAAGCATTGTTCCTGTTCCGAAGATGTGGTTTGCAGGAATTCCAGAATACTTTACAAACTGATATGTAAGGATGTCTACAGGGTTTGCTACTATTACATAAAGAGCATTTGGAGCTGCTTTTGTGATTTCTGGAATGATTGATTTTGTGATGTTTACGTTTGTCTGAGCAAGGTCAAGACGTGTCTGACCTGGTTTTCTTGCAACGCCAGATGTAAGGATAACGATGTCAGAATCTTTTGCGTCTGAATACTCGCCGTCATGAATGTAAACTGGACCGATAAATGGAGTTCCCTGACGGATGTCCATTGCTTCACCCATAGCTCTGTCTTTGTCAATGTCGATTAAAACGATTTCAGAAGCAAGTTCTTTTAAGGTGAGGGCATAGGCTACAGTTGAACCGACCTGTCCTGCTCCAATGATGGTAATCTTATTTGTATTTGCCATACTTTTCTCCTAAATACAATTATGGTGATATCTTTAGGGTATTAAATATCAGAATAATTATAGAACAAAATATTTCAATTGTTAATAGTTTATTTTTCCGAAAACGTTCTTTTAATGGCCTTTTTTATCTAAATAAGGGGTTTTTGTGAAATGATGCACAGTAATATTTTTGTACTGTGAAATGTATCACAGATGTGTTATATGTATATTTATTGAAAATAACTGAATTTCTTGGAGACACTTTGTCTCCACCAGACGGAGACACCTTTAAACATCGTGGTGGAGAGGAAAGCTTTCCATGGAGAGAGTTGCTTCTCACCACGGTGAAAGCTTGTTCTCTCCGTGAGGAGAGCTTCTTCTCCCCCAGATGTTTAAAATCTTTTTTACGATTGCATAAATGGTTTTAGAAAACATTATAATTCTTTAATCGCGAAATTTATACGGCCGGAGCAGTTTTTATTGCTTCACACTCATGAAAAAAATCGACGAAATGCCGATTCTGGAAGAACATCCAACAAGGCCGGGCTTCTTTAAAACTCCTCTTCAAAAAGAAAAACTTGCCATCCGCGAAAACGCAATTTTTGTAAAAAAAATAAGCGGACGTTATGATTATCTTGAAAACTACTGGTATGAAATTACAATGGACGACGGACACACTTTGCTGATGACCATTTCTGCAGTATCTCCACAGGATGATGGAAGCATAGAATGCTATTTTTTCATCAGGAGCTTTGATTATTTGTGTTTTCAATTGAAAATGTTCCAAACGGAGATACTGTATATGTTCCTTCTTCCGAAGAAGGTTTTGATCCAATCTATGAGAGCTAAGTTTTAACTGATTGATAAAGCGTTTGCATTTTGTTCCTTATATGCTATAATTCGCTTTATGAATTATGATGTTGAAACAATAACGATGTCTGATGGAAATAAAAATGTTTTCCATCACTGGCTTCCTGATTCTGATATTAATTTTATAGTTGTATTAAGTCATGGCATGACTGAACATGCTTTTAGATACGATGATTTTGGTTCATTCCTTGCACAGAATGGTATTGCTCTGTATGCGGAAGATCATCGCGGACACGGAAAAACTGCAGAACTTGCTGTAAAAGAAGGAACTGGTATGTTCGGCTATCTTGCAGATGTAAATGGTTTTTTTCGTGTTGTAGATGATATAAAAGAAGAAGTCGAACTTGTAAAAAGCCGTCATCCAGGGAAAAAAGTTGTATTGTTTGGTCATAGCTTTGGTTCTTTTATTGCTCAGTGTTATATAGAAAAATATGGAAACTCTATAGACGCTTCTGTTCTGTGTGGAACGGCAGGTCCTCGTTTTGTTGTTCATGCTGGGAAATTAATCGTATCTATTGCAAAATGTTTTGTTGATAAAAAGAATACGTCTCGAGTTCTCGAAAAATTTGTGTTCGGTTCTTCATATAAAGGCAACTGGCTTACTCGTGATGAAGCTCTGGCTAATAAAGCTGCTGCTGATCCATGGTGTACATTTCATTGTACTGTTGGCTTTTATGCAGATACGATTTCAGGTTTGCTGTTCATTCATTCAAAAAAGAACTTAAAGAACATCCCTGTTAATCTACCTGTTTTTTTGATTGCTGGTGATGCGGATCCTGTTGGTACTTATGGAAAGACGGTGACGAAGCTTTTTAAGATTTATCAGGCGAATGGAATGGAGTCTATAGCTTTGAGATTATATAGCGGTGCAAGACATGAACTTTTGAATGAAACAAATAGGGAAGAGGTTAAGAATGATGTCCTTTCATGGATGAAAGAAGCTCTTTCCTGCAAGTCTTGACGTTCTTTGCATAGATTATGAAAA
>CAMVHR010000063.1 GCA_947167345.1 uncultured Treponema sp. | reverse complement strand
GTTGTTTTTTTTTAGAATTAGTATTGACAACTTGGGGCCTTATATGTGTTATGTGATTTTTTATTCATTTTGAATTTTTCCATCAATCCAAAATGCACACTCATCATTATATACACTTATTCTGAATATAAAATAATCCCAATTATTATATTTATAAAAACAATATTTTTTTGAAAAATTATCTGTTTTTATTTCTATAAAATTTTCGCCATATAAATATCTGGCTGCTCTAATATTTTTTCGATTGATTTTCCCGTTTTCATATATAACTTTTTTGTTCCAGAAAATTGAGCAAGATTTCTTTTGATCTTCTGGAATTTGAAATTCAAAATCGTTTAAATTTATCATATATGAAAAAGCATGACCAATTTCTGTATTCCTAAATAAAAACTTTAAATCTATTCCTATAAAAGCTACTAAGAAAAATAAAATTAAAGAAAGAATCAAAAGTGTATATATAATGGAGTTTTCTTTTAGAGTTTTTATTTTATATATTTTTGGCTGATTATTAATAATCCTAATCAATTCGTTTTTATATTTCTCATTTGAACTGAAATCATTTTTCAAATATAATAAAATTAATTGTAAATTAGGCTTCATTTCTTCGAACATTTCTTTAACCTTCTTTTCAAAGAAATAATTTCTTCTTGTATATTTACCAAAAAGAAAAACTTCTTTTGTCGTAGCTTTACCTGCCCAATTTGATTTAATTAGTTGTTTTGGAAATTTAATTTTTGTATTAAGGGGAACATTTGAAAAACAATTAATCGATTGAAATGCTTTGCAATATTCAATATAGGTTTTATGAATTTCATAAACTTGTTGATAATCATAATATTCATTATCAATTACACTATTTATAGAAGTTGTTAATCTTTGAAAAGAGGAAATAAATTCATTTTTTAAGTTTTCTGTTAATTCCATTTTTTAATATAAGCGCCCCTGTGTGGGCGTCCACATAACAATTGGTTGTACCGCAGCGGGCTCGACCCGCTGTCGGCTACGAACCTTTGTTATGTGATTTTTTCAGTTTTACTGTATAAATATATTATAATTCCAATTATAAGAATTATAAAACCTCCGATTCCAAAAACAGAACATAGAATTACAACTGTTTTACTTTCGTAGATTGCTATATTAGAATTATTTTTACTATAAAAAACTTTAATCTTTGTACCTATTTTATATTCAGGTGGATATGAGGCCGATGTTCCTGTTTTTATGTGTTCTATATTGTTCTCATCTTGATAAGAATATTTTGTAGAATAAGTTATACTTTCTTTTGAGCTATTATGTTCTTCATATCCAATTACTGTTCCAGTAGTTTCTATTGCATTCAATTTGAAAACTTGATCCTTTATAAATATTCCCGATCCGGCTATAAACCATCCAGCTCCAAAAATCATAATCATAATTGAAATAACTTTTTTCGGATTTTTGGCCTTTTCATATTGCGCATCTTCATTCAAACTTCTACTTTCGTGAGTTTTTTTATTCCTTATTCTTGCTAAACATGTACTTAGGGCAAATGGACTCAAAAAAAGCGGAATAAAATTATCTTTGGCTTGAAAATTCGAAATTACCAAATCATAAATAACAGCAATTACTAAGAAAACAATTCCACAGATTATTTCAAAATTATTAAATTTATTTAATGTCGTTATTTTTATCAAAGGATTATATTTTTTTTGAAAATTATACTGAAAGATAATTACTCCATAAGAAATAAATGAAAGGCCTATACTAAAAAAATAAAATACTATCAGTTCTTTCAAATTGACATTTTTTGAATATCCAATAAATTGATGTATAAGTCCAATTAATAGAACAATTAAAAATATTATTTTCTTGTTTTTATAAATTACTTCCTCAATTTTATCTCTCATTTTTCTCCCAGCGCCCCAGTGTGGGCGTCCACATAACAATTGCTTAAACCGCAAACCGGCTTGACCGGTTTGTCGGCTTTGAAGCTTTGTTATACGTTCTTCTTATTTATGTATTTCTTGAATCAATGCCAAACAAGAGTCCTGTAATTTTACTAGTTTTTTATAGTTGTCGTTTTTTTGTTGAACACCTTCTTGTAAGGCTTTTATTTTGTCATTAATTTCCATTATTGGAACATTTATGTGATTATCGATTACTTCACTTATAAAGTTTCTTCCAAAATTCTCCAAACCATTTGCAGCGTCATTAAATTGACTTCTGATATTGATTCTGTTTTGTTCCATACTGTTTTTTATTTCGTCAGATTGCATATCCTCAGCAATCTGCATTCCAACACTAAAAATAACTCCAAATACTGTTAAAACATGACCTGCAATTGCGATTCCTTTTGTTATTTTTATTGCTTGCCACGGCTTAAATTTATAGCCCAAAGTTTTTCCTGCTTTTAAGACAACATCATGAATGTTACTTCCTGAAAAATTGCTTAATTTCAAACCTGTTGCAGTTTTTGATGAATATGCATTTTTTATAATCGCAGCACTTGCGTCTTTTAATGCAGAATTGCCAGAGTTGAGAAGCTTTTTCACATTAGCAGGAAGACCTGACATACGGCCTTCAAGCCGTAATTTTAACTCTTTTGAAAACTCAGAATTTTCAAGATTCTCTATATCAAGATTCAATCCATTTAGTCTGTTTTCTATTATTGATAAAGCGTCTTTTTGAGAATTTTCAATAATTGTTTGCGCTTTCTGCATTTTTTCTGAAAGGTCAAGTTCAACCTCTTTTTCGTTGCAGCCATTACATATAGAATTTGCAGCCTCGATTCCAAGATTTTTAATTTCTGAACTGGCATTCATAAATATGGAAGAAACTTCTTGTCGTAAACTATCTCTACCTTCCATAAAAATATGACGTTGTTGTCGGTAATTTTCTTCCAGCGCTTTTATATCAGCATCTTTTTGAGTTGATTCAATTTGCTTCAAAGCATCTTCAATCTCAGAATCAATTTGGTAAATGACTGTTGTAAGTTTTGATGAAAGATTTTTTTCTGCTATGAAATTGTTTAGCGTTGAGATAAAGTCATCGTAACCACTTCGTTGCCGAAGTTCTTTTGCGATTTCTTTATCATTTTCTGTAAGCGAATCAAGATATGATTCTGCATCTAAAAAACTGATGTTTAACTCATCTGGAGTATAAGGAGAAATTACATCCACAAGGCCATTTGCTTTTTTTATTACTTCCTGTTGGTGTGGTACATTACCTTCAACGGTACGGCTCATTTTGTTGACTACAAGAACCATTTCACCAGCTTTATCTTTATCAATAGCAACTGAACGGAATCTTTTACCCAAGTTAGAATCAAAAAGTTCATTTGAAACAACATAAACTAGCAAATCTGCAGATGCTATTGCTTCATACGATATTGCATCATGGTCAGGACGTAATTCTGTATGTATTCCAGGAGTATCGATAACATCTATTCCATTCCAGTCATATTTTGTTACTTTTTGAGTAGTTATTCCTTCACCAATTTTGATGTCTTTTCTACCCGTAAGCATTGTAAGAATACTTGATTTACCTGCACTATACTGTCCTACAAAAACCAAATGAATTTTATCATTATTCTGAGGTTCTTTGTAAGGATAGTTCATTGTTGTGAAAATACTTTTTGCTTCTTTTTTTAAGGATTCAAGTTTTCTCGAATATTCTTCAATCTGTATCATATTAAGCTCCTATCGTGTTATAAGTAGTTCTGTAAGCTGTTGTGCAAGTCTAACCCTGCTAACTAAGAAAAGATTGTTTTTATCTATCGGAATATGGGCTATTCCAATTTTATCCTCTATTTTTATAGTATCTCTATCAATACCTTTTCCAAGTATTCTTGCCAACAAAAGCCATTTATTATCTGATTCAAAAACAAAAGAAACTTCTTCTCTCATAAGCTTATGAATTTTGTCTTTAGAATCATCAGGAAAACGAACACCACCTGGAAGTTTCAAAAGAATTGCCTGACCAGGAATTCTTGCAATATCTTTCACATGATATTGCAAACCGTCAAAGCCAGTTAGCTTTAATGCTGAAACAAATATCTCTTTGTTCAAATCTAATATTCTGTGATTTATACCCCATGCAAGCTTCCTTTGCTCATCGCAAAGAGAAAACATGACATTCAAAATTCTTTGAATTTCTTTACATAAAAGATCAACCCTTTTTTCCAATATCTCATCAATACACTTTTGAAGCGTTTTATCTAATTGCTTACAAATGTTATCTATATTGCTCTTTAGTTTTGTTTCGAGTTTTTGGCGTGCATCATTAATCTGCTTATTTCTATCAGTAAATAAAAAAGAAAATAATGCGCCTATTCCCCCTACAATAATTGCTGCCCATCCAAGTGGTCCCGCACAGGCTAAACCACAAAGTCCTGTGATTACCGCTGCTATGCTTAATCCGCCACTAGTCAAAAGTACACCCCAATTCCAAATACGTTTACCGTCAATAATTTGCACCATATTCAGAGATTTGTCTTCAACAACATGGTTAGAAAACTCAAGTTCACTTGCAATTTCGCGTGCAATCTCGGAAAGATGATTGTTACAACGAGTTTCTATGAGTTTTAGTACATCAGTTGCTTTTATTTCAAGATTATAATTCTCAATATACTTTCTCCATGCGTTTCCAGCATTTTTATCGTCATAATGATTCTCTGCGAATGAGGCAACTTCTCCATAAAGTTCGCTTTTAGTTGTTACCAAAAATGAGCGAATCTTATTTTTACTTTCATCCTTAAACTTTATTTTCCATGCTTCCAATTTTCGCTTTTTATCAAGAACAAGCCTAGACTGTGTTGCATTTTTATTACTTTGCTCCAATAAAGTCTCCATAGATGAAACCATCGGATTGTCGATGATGTCTATGAAGTTTTTGATTCTGTAAAACTTTCCATTTTCTTTTACAGAATCAATTATTACTTTTTGCAAGAAATCTATTCGACTTATGCTATAAAGTTGTTCAATTTTATCTCTATCGGTTACATTTTGAGACAGATAGGCTGATTGCAAGTGGACGGGTATAATTGGAATATGATTCCATTGTTGCCCAAATTTTGATGCAAAATCTCTAAATTGTCTTTTTATGTTCTCTATGTGGTCTTTATCAAATTTTTTTTCTATGTCTCTTACTGCAAGTTTTAGGCTGCTATTTGCAGTTATTGTAGCTTTTACATTTAAAATGATAATTACAGGTTTCCCCAAATTTACAATTTTGCTAAGGCATTCTGCTTCTGAAAATTGAGGAGCATCATCTGTAATCAAAAATAGAATTACATCACCATTTTTTGCCGCCTCAAAAGCTATAGATTCATCCTCTTGTCCTTCAAATGCTCCTATTCCAGGAACATCAGTTATTGAAAGTTTGTTCCATTCATATGTTCTTACATCTCTTGTTGTCCTTTGCGCTCCTTTTCCAATAGATTCTCCAGAACCATGCGTAAGAAATTCCATTAAGGTAGACTTGCCGGCCATAGTTCGTCCAAAAAGCGTTATGGAAAACCTTGAAAGGGACTTTTTTAGATTCTGAATATCTTCTTTTGTTTTTACTTCCAATGTATCAAAAGATTTAGAAATTTCAATAAGTTGTTCTCCAAGAGATTCTGTTACAGATGTATCCATATATTTTGATTTTTTAAATACATCGAGGGCTTCGGAAATTTGTTCTTTGGCATTTTTTATAGTTTCTTCGAGATTTTCATGTTGTTTTCTTGCAATTTTATAACCATCTGTAGCAGATTTTTTAAAACTTTCAAATTCTGTATCCAGAAAATCTTTACTCATTTCCTTAACCTCCAGCCCAGTGGGCTGTGCGTATAACAATGAGTTAAACCGCAAAAACGGTTCTGCCAGCGGCAGAATTGGCGCAAAAGTTGCGGTGGCGCAAAGCCACGGAGAGCAACTTTTGTGACAAAGTTTTTGTCGGTTTTGAACTTCTTGTTATACGATTAGTATTCTATTAAATTTGGAAATACTAGCTTTCCATTTAAATTAATACATATTTTTAATATATCATCATTCTTTTTTACCATATAATTTCTAGCAGCAACATACTCTACATCAGAATTTTCGTTTGATTCGATATCAAAAATTAATAAATCAGAATTTATATATTTATATGGTTGCGAAAGGAAAATATTATTTGTTTTCGTTGAATGAATAACATAATAATTTACATCATTTTTGAAGTTGGCTTTCTTATCAAACAATAAACCAAAGTTTGAAACATCTGGTGTTACATTAGCCTTAAATTTTATAAAACTTTCATATGATTTGATTTTGTAAATTGTATAATCATTCTCAACATTCTTTAAGCTTTTTACTTTATATCCAACAGTTGATATATGAATTTTTTCATTATTCATATTATCCGAAATACTATAATTGATAATTATATTTTGAATTTCATCTTTCTCAATTTTTGAATTATTATTTAAATCACAGAAAGCATAACAAAATAGTTTTAAGTTATTCTCGGGTGAATCCATAGATAAAATTCCTTTTATCGGAATTGAAAAATTAGTACTTCCATTTTCCTCACTTGCAGAAAGATAATTATTTACAAGATTTGTATTATAATAAAGTATCGTTTCTGTAGTCTTTTCTTTTATAAGCATATTACCAACTGAAAATATTGTATCATCTGGATTTTTGCCTATGAAATTTTCAAATTCAAGTTTATTAGGAGTAATAACCACAAAAACTCCATCAAGAGGCTTTCCTGCCTTTATTGTAAAATTAAATTTTCCATTTATATAATATTCATTATCACGAATTAAGTATTTTTCATCTAAATTAATCTGATAAAAATTTTTTTCTACAGTTGTTTTTTTTGATTGGCAAGAGTAAAAAGAAAAAATAACACATAATGTGATAAATATCCTTAATTTTTTCATTTTCTTATCCTTTTCCAGCGGCTCAATAAGCCGTCCGTATAACAACTGGTTGTACCGCAGCGGGCTCGACCCGCTGTCGGCTACGAACCTTTGTTATGTGATTTTAATATAACTCGCTAGATGCACTAATATCCAATTTATTGTCTAGAGCAAGTTTTACATATTTTATAAATTCAGTAAACTCTGGATATTTTGAAAATCCAATATTTGTTGTTATATGTTTCTTAGGATTTAATTCATCTATCCCCAATAAATATGGAGTTCCAAATTCCGCTGTAACTGCATCATATTCTAAATTTACTGTTTTAATTACTTTTCCGTTCAAACGAACATTACAAGTTAAAGGATAATAGAAATCTTCTGACTGATTAAATTTTTCATAAACATCTATTTCATATTTATCATACGAAAAGGAATTAATGATAAAGAAAGCTTGTTTTTTGATTTTTTCATCAGTGGATTGATTCCATATTTTTCTAAGTTGTTCTTTATATATTGCTGCATTTTTATAGTCGCCATTAGAATACAAAATTAAAATCATAAGATTTGTCATTGAAAATGAATCTTTATTATTTTTTAAATATTCTTCAACATATGGCTTTGCCTTTTTGTATTCTTTCATTTCATAAAGAACATACGCCATGCTATAAGATGCTTCTGGTGATTTTTCAAGCTTATAAAATTGAGAATAATATTCTAGTGCTGTTTTATAATCACCTTGTTTTTCAAATATAATTCCGAGCATTTTATAAGATTTAGAATCTTTTTTATTTAATTCAATACATTTTTGATAATTATTAATAGCTTCTGAAAGATTGTTAGTATAATAGTAACTTCCAGCTAGATAGTAATATGGTCTAAAAAATTCAGGAGCTTTTTGAATTGCTATTTTTAAATATTTTTGTGCCTCAATATCATTTTCTAATCTAAAATAAGCTAAACCAAGATAAAAATAATCTGTAGCCGTAAATGTTGATTCATCTGATTCTTTTATCGAATTGATGATAGATTCATATTGTTCTTGTTGATCAAGAAGTTCATATTTTTCATTAACAAAAGTTTTATTTTGTGCAAAACATAATAAAGTTGTAAATACCATTATTATGACCATTAAATTTTTTTTCATTTTTTCTTTCTCCAAGCGCCCCAGTGCGGGCGTCCACATAACAATGAGTTAAACCGCACAGGCCTTGAGCCTGTGTCGGCTTTGAACTTCTTGTTATGCTTTCTTCTATATAATTATACCACTAATTGTCAGATTTTTCATGGTTATGTTTTCGACACAACATCTGACCATTTTCAAGAACAGTTTTACCGCCTTTAGACCAAGGTATTATATGGTCGCCGTCCATTTCGGAAATGTCCCATTTTTTATTTTCATTTGCAGTACCTTTACACATAGGGCAAATACCTTTTTGACGCTCATACATTATTGTTTTCTGCTGGTCAGAAAATTGTCTTAGATTCAGATGATGTCTGTCATGGTCGAATACATACCAATAAATACCTTTCTGGTCTTGAACTTCGTCCGTGTCCTGCATAAGTTTTGACACTTCTTCTTCAAGTTCTTCTGCCGTAAAGGCAGAAGAATTACCATATAATTTATAAAGAGTTCCCCAGTCAATCGACTTCATTTGTTTGCGGTATTTCGGGAACAGTTTCTTTACCCAATCAATTACATTGCTGAAATATTCAAACAAAGGCTGTGCATTCTCATCGTCTACATGTTCTGCCATGTATTCGCGGATTTCTCCGTCGTTCTTTGCACCGCTAATCCATTTTATTGCTGTTTCCAAATATGCCTGTCGGTTCATTTCTCCGCTCAAATATTTACTACCGATGTTATAGGCGGCACAATTTGTTTTTGAAAAGAGCCGTTTTGCGTCCGTTACCCAAACACCGGAATAAACTGCATTTCTAAGCTCCTGCTTTGTGAGTTCAGCACCTGCGATATTTATCGTCTCGAACCAGTCCAGTTTTTCCTTGTCGTCTCCGTCGCAAATGTAAACCGAAAGCTTATAATTTAAGATTTTTTCTTTTTCTGGAGCCTGCAATGTCTTGAAGTTTTTATATTCAAATGTAAACTCGTTGTTTACGAACTGACAAATACTTAATGTTCTTTGCTGTCCGTCTATAATCTCATAAGTACCGTCTTTTCTTTTTGCCCAATACATTGTGTTGAGAGGGTAGCCTTTAGAGACTGTCTCGATTACTTTTGCACGCTGTTTTTCATTGTAGACAAATTCTCTTTGATATGGCGGGCGAATATCAAGTTTTCCGTCATAAGCCCGAACTCCGTTCTCGTTGTTGTCTTCAAAACCTTTAACCAAATCTTTTATTGTTATTTCTACTGGTGTAATGTTCATTTTTATTTTCCTATCTTCTGAATTGCCAATCTCTTATATTTCGCTGCACCGTTTAAAATGGGTTTTGCTAAGTCCCATTTGTTATTTTCTGAACCACCGTCAAGTTTTCCGATAATCTTATACTGTGCTGGATTGTATTTTGTAAGGAAGGTTATTGGTACGCCCATAATTCCTTCATAGTCCATTGGAATATTTGTAACTTCGGAAATATGTAAGGCATCAAAATTATCGTATTTTTGATATTCCGATTCTGAATAGCGTTTTCCAGTTTCAAGAATTTCATTTTTCCGTTCTATTTCCAAATTTGTATACCAACAGATATTTCCCATTCGCCGATATTTTATACCGCCTTCAATTTTAAAATCTGTTTTCTTTTCCTCATAATAATCTGGAACTTGAAACCAAAAATGTCCACTATTATATCCAAGCCATAGTTTGTTTGTCTGAATCAACGGAAATATTTCAGTAAAAGTTGAGGAATTTATATTTCCAATAACGAGAAACTTTTTATTGTATTTGTACAGAAATGGAATAAATTCCTTGAACAATGAAAAAGGAGGATTTGTAACAACGATGTCCGCTTCCTCAATGAATGCTATACATTCTTTGCTTCTAAAATCACCGTTTCCTTTCAATTCTTTACAAGGAATTTTAGCAAAATCTTCTTCACCCGTATATTTTATACTTCCGTCATATTCCAAATATACAGCTTTTTCAGTTGCCTCTTGTGAAAATAAATCGGCATCATCATTTTTGTAGCAGGTAGCTATTACTTTTTTGAGTTCAAGAACATCAAAAAACATTACAAAGTAACGGAAAAAATTGCTTACACGCGGGTCATCGCAATTACAAAGAACAGTTTTACCTTTGAAATGATTTCTGTAATGTTTAAGTTCATTTTCTATCATTGTAAGCGGAGTGTAAAACTCATCCGCTTTCGCGTTTTTTGAATCATGTAAATTTGAATTTCCAGGCATTTCTTTTTCCCAAATTTTGTTTTGGAGAATTTTGAAATGCCCAAAATTCTATATTTCTATAAAACTACCAGCCCAGTGGGCTGTGAGCATAACAATTGGTTGTACCGCACGCGGCTTGACCGCGTGTCGGCTACGAACCTTTGTTATGCCTTGTTTACTCAATCGGTAAATCTATTCCAAAATACGGATTTTTTTCATGAACTTCCAATATTCCTTTTAAAGGTTTATCCGAATATTTTATTATTTTTTCACGATATTCAAATCGTGTTTTTATGTCATCAATTTCAAGGCGACGATTTTTAGAAATTTCTAAAAAAGACTCTTCTTTGTCTAAACCTAAAAATCTACGATTCAATAAACTTGCAGCAATTCCTGTTGTACTGGAGCCTGTAAATGGATCTAAAATCCAGTCATTTTCTTTTGTTGAAGCAAGAATTATACGAGCAAGCAAAGGTAACGGTTTTTGAGTTGGATGTTTGCCGCAGGACTTTTCCCATTTTGCAATGGCTGGTAGACTCCACAAATCTCGCATTTGTGTCCCACCATTTATTTCTTTCATGAGTTCATAATTATAATAGTGAGTGACCTTTTTATTTTTCCTTGCCCAGAGAATGAACTCCGTGGAATGAGTAAAAAACTTACAGGATAAATTCGGTGGTGGATTTGTCTTAGCCCAAGTAATGCAATTTAGAATTCTAAAATCTAATTCGTTGAGCATTTGTGCCACAGAAAAAATATTATGATATGTACCAGAAATCCAAATTGTTCCGTTTTCCTTTAGTTTTTCACGGCATAATGAAAGCCATTTAAAATTGAATTCGTTATCTTTCTCAAAACCTTGAGATTTATCCCAGTCGCCTTTGTTCACGGAAACTTGTTTTCCGCTTTGCACAGAAATTCCGCCATTGGAAAGAAAATAAGGCGGATCTGCAAATATCATATCGAATTGAAAATTGATATTGGGAAGCAGTTCAAGGCAGTCGCCTTTTGCGAGAGTAAAGTCTTTGTTTTCAGAACGATAGAAAGGGATAACAGACATAGTTTTACTATTCAGCTGTCCAACGTTCTTCAAAACTTGCCGAGTCTGTCTGTAAGCCCTTTTTCAGTCTTTCATAAGTCTCTTTACCAATTGGAACAATTTTTAACATATTTATAGTACTATTTATTGCCTCTCTAACACCTTTCAAACTGCCTTTTTGTTTTATCCAGTTTTGAGGACTAAAAACTTTTTTACTTTGGATATATTCTTCATTTGCATTTGTTAATGCCGTATTTAAGCAATTTCCTGCCATTGAAACAACTTCATCTAAAAGTTGATTATCTTGTAATTTTTTTAAAGCAAGTTTTGGAGGTATTACACTCTCTGGTATTTGATTTATAACGCAGAAAAAAAGTGAAATTGCATACAAATGATGATATGGAGCATAAGATTTCATTGCAAGAAGACTTTCATTTAATCCAAGAGGATTGTCTTTAATCCACTTAGACATAACTGCATCATACAATTCTTTTAGGGCTTGAACATTTTCTGGATCATAGTCTTTTCTAAATAATTGTGTAAAATACTTATCAAAAAGTTTGGTTTCACTATATGAAATTGTTGGGCGTTGAGAATGCCAGGCAACAATCCATTTTCCTAAATCTGTTAGATTTATAATATGATTTTTATTTGTTTTATTTTTTGGAGCAACTTCACCTCTTTTTGTAAGAAAAAATCCATCTGCATAACGCTGATTATAAGCCTTCTGAATTGCAAGAACAACTTTATCATTACTTCGTAAATCACGGGCCTTTACTGCACTTTGAGAATTTGTAAATGTACTGATTTTATCACCTTTTGCAGAACCTATATTATCATCTCCAATTTCATAAAACCTAAAAAGAATGTATCCTTTTTCTTTCTGCTTTATTGCTTCACTGCAATTCGCAATGGTTGTCAGTGACTGACATCCATTCACAACATTTAATCCTTTTACAGATAAAATATTATTTTCAATATTGAATGAAGAACAGACTGCTGTTATTCCGTTGTGATAAAAGAAGAAATCTTCCGGATTATTTCTTATTGTTTGAGAAATTCCCTTGTTTATACGATTCAATCCTAATGACTGGCGAACGTTTTTTCTAAAAAGAGAACCGTCCATAATTCCTCTTATCTTATAACATTCCTTTAGAGGAAGAGCAGCAATAAGAGCTTTTGTTCCATCAAGATTAAGTTCAAGAAATTTTCCGTTTTCAAGGTTGAAATTTTGATTTATATATGGTGTGATTTTATTTAAAGCATCATCATATCGAACTCTTAATGCATCATTATCTATTAAAATTAATTCAGCAGGTAGTTCATCTTGCTCTGAAATTTGTTGTTTGTAAGTATTAAAGTCTGCTAGAGCACTACTTGTAAGATACCCTGTTGTAATCAATTCAATGGATATCTTGTACTCATCTTCAAGTGCAGTCGAAATTTCAGAAACCTTTCTCTTTATTGATACATTGCCATTTGTTTGTAATGCATTGAGGTTTTTCAAATTTGAAAACAAAGCATTACACTCTTGTACAGGTTCGCTATTTAAAGAACCACTGTAAAACTTACCCTGTATTATATGTATTATTGAATTATCATCATCTATAAAAACAGCATCAATCTTTTTATCATCAGCTCCGTCTGTGAGACAATCTTTTGCTTGAATTTCATCCAAATTATATATATTTCTTAAATACCAAATGACAAAACATTGTCCTTCATTTGCAAAATTATTTCTATAATAATCCTGTGCAATTTGTTTCTTTATAAATTCATACATTTTTATAACCACCTATTCTTACAATTCTGATTTTACTCTTGAAAGAAATTCATCTAAATTTGCTAGATTGTAAATACTTGGAATCAAGGAATATGCTTCACCAAGTTTGTTTTTTGCGGAAAGCCAACCTTGTCCGTCTGTAATCCAAACAAATTCAAATTTGGCATACTGATTAATCTTTGGAGCAATATCTGTATATGCCCGTGCGACTTCGTTAAGTTTTGAGCCACCGCCATTATAAAAGTTAGTTTCGATAAGGTAAGTTTTCTTTTTTGTCTGGATTACAAAGTCAAATCGTTTCAAATCCTGACCAAGAGATTTTATTTCTTCAAATTCTGTGCTGTTTACTTCTGAACGGAAAGGAATATTTGCGCCCTTAAATTTCAATGCAACGGCTTTTGCCATATTATCGCCACCACGATTTTTGCGGGCGTTTGTATCAAGGCCAACTTCTACGCCGAAAACATAATCTACGAGATTTGTAACATTTTTGTTTTTGAAAACCTCAGCAAGACCAGTCTGTTCAATGTAATCAATAACACCTTGCAAAGATGTAAAATAACTTTCTAGCAAAACGAATTCACCGTTTGCATTGAGAGTTTTCTTTTTATCTTTTGTTCTTACCGCAAGAAGAATATCAAGAACTTCAAACACTTTTGGATTTTCTTCATATAGCTCTTTTATTGCTTTTCGTAAATCTTCTTTTCCAATCAGGTAATTTAATTGATTGAGTTTGATTGCGATTTTATTTGTATTACGGATTACCTTTTCAAAGTCTGTAAAATAATCAAGTGTAGCTTTTGTTTCACTGAGTTGCGAAATAAACAAATCAAAATTCTTTTCCATTTTTGCTCCTAGAAAACTGATGCAATATTGCTGATTAAAAGTTCATTTATTGCACCGCGTTTTTTTGCGTTTGAATTTATCATTCGTGAAGCAGATACTCTTTCTATTTCAAAATGAGAATACAAATCATCAAAGAAATTATCATTTTCGTTTGCGTTTTTAGGGTCTGAATTACTTGCAAGAACCATAGCACCTTTATTGGAAATTTCTGTTATGAAATTTCCAAGTTCTATTTGTTCTTTGTCCGAAAAACCGTTTTCTGAATACGAAGTAAATGCAGCTGTTTGTGTAAGCGGTCTATAAGGCGGATCTATATAGACAAAAGTTTTATCATCGATAAAACTTTTGCATTCCTTATAATCTCCGACTTTCATTTCTACATTCTGTAAAAGTTTTGAGCAATTTCTTAAATTCTCTTCATCACATAAAAGAGGATTCTTTGCATTATTGAAAGGAACATTGAAAAGGCCTTTTGAGTTTACGCGATACAGACCATTAAAACAGGTTTTATTTAGAAATATAAACAATACGGCTTTTTCAAGATTTTCTTGTTCGTCGCCATTAACTTTTAATTCGTTATAACGATTTCTGTTTTTATAGAAGAATTCTTTATTTTCTTCTAGTGAATGATTTTTATAGACATTCTGCAATTCTGATAACTTAAAAATCATTCCTTCACAGTTATTTTTTATTTGAGTATAAGTATTTATGAGTTCTTTATTTATATCGTTAATTAAGATTTTTTTTGGTTTAAATTTACTTAAAATATCAAAAAGTACTGCACCTCCGCCGACAAAAGGCTCACAATACTTTTCTATTTTTGAGGGATACTTTTCTCTAATTTCATCAAGTAATTGGCTTTTCCCACCAACCCATTTTATAAACGGTTTTGCCAACATAATACCAAAATTATACTACTTTTTAACAAAAATTTCTATATTCTTTTCTCAACTACCGGCTCAGTGAGCCGTGGGCATAACAACTGGTTGTACCGCAGCGGGCTCGACCCGCTGTCGGCTACGAACCTTTGTTATGTGTTTTTTATGCATATTTATATAAAGCATTAATTAATTTATTGTGGACTGTAAGTACCAGATATCATTCCGCTGCTTTTATTCCTGTTTTTATCGTTTTTAGCTTTTTTACTTTCCTCTAAAAGTTCGTCTGTCAATTCTAGAAATTCTTTATAGTGAGGAAAAAAGTCCCGGTAAGAGTTCATTTTTACACCGACTTTTTTTGCAAAGGCTCCGCTTGAATACGGGCTGTAATAATTGATTCCATATGTGGTATTTGTCATCGACAAAAGAGAAATCGGCTCTGAATCAAAGTTTCGGATGCTAAAATAGCACTCTATGCTTCCGTCATCCTGCGGAAATACCGCAGAAACGGTCATCAGCAAAGCGTGTCCGTCGTCCATTTTGATTTCATACCAGTAGTTTTCAGAGTTATAATCAAAAGTTGTGGATTGGCTAATATAGCCTAATATAGAAAAA
>CAMVHR010000062.1 GCA_947167345.1 uncultured Treponema sp. | reverse complement strand
ATAATGTGTATGACTTTACAGATGACGGTGACTTGCTTGCCGGCAATAACCGCACTTGGATTGCAATAAACGGTCAGCCTGTAGCTTACTATCACGTTGACACGGTGGAGCAGGGCGATGACTACACCATTACGGGGCGTGTTCCTGCAATGTTGAACGATGACAGGGTAAACCTGTGGCTTGTGTTTGACAATGAGCATCCTTACGGCTACATAGCTGGTGCCCAGTACGATTACAAGGATACGGGTTCTGCAAATACCCCTTCGGCAATTGCAAAGAACATGACTGAGCTTAAGAAAGGTGACAAACTGGAGTTCCTGTGCGACTATTATTCCTATGACGGAGAGTACAAGGACAGCTACTATCTTGGAGAGCCTATGACTGTTTCTGACAAGATGGAAATAAGTAATGTCGATGTTGGTGACGGAAAGGTTGTGGTTACATATCGCTTTACTGATTTGTATAATCAGGAATATTGGAGCGAAAGCCTTACTTTATAAGGACTTATCCTAAAAAAAATAAAGCCCGCTGGTAAACAAAATCTGTCTACTGGCGGGCTTTTTGCATATTAATTGTAAATCAAATCAAACTTTGAACAAATCAATCTGAGATCCAATCTTATCTATTGAATCCTGTACTTTCTGCGAAACATCACCCAAAGTAGAACCTGTCTCGTTAATCTTTTTTGCACCGACAGACATTTCGCTCATGCTAAGGTTCATCGTAGAAGTTGCATCCTGAAGGCTGTTGATTTCCTTCATGATTTTTTCGTTTCGTGCAGACATAGACTTTGACGCATTCTTAACTTCAATCGTACTGTCATTCATGTTTTTAAGCGCATCGCTAATCTGCTGTGAACCGGAATTCTGCTCTTCCATGGCAGCCTTAATCTGCATGACAATCTCGTCCGTCTCTTTGATTTTGTTTGAAACAGCCGTGAATGCTTCGCTTGATTCTGTAGAAGAAGAAACAACTTCTGTAATGGAATCCTTGATTTTGTTAAGCTGCTCTCCGATAGTCTTTGACTGTGCCGAAGATGTTTCTGAAAGTTTTCGTATTTCATCTGCAACAACGCTGAATCCCTTACCGGCTTCGCCTGCATGAGCAGCCTCAATTGCCGCATTCATTGCAAGAAGGTTCGTCTGCTCTGCAATGCTTGAGATTGCCTGGTTTGCTTCAACAAGCATTTCTGACTGGTTTTCAATCTGCTTGATGCGGTCGTTGACATCCTGCTGCTTTGTAAATCCTGTCTGTGCATTGCTTGAAAGCGATTCAAATGAATCTGTCATTTTATTTACAGAATTGTTTACAGACTGAATGTTTCCAATCATTTCTTCTACTGCGGCAGAAGCCTGTTCTACGCCGGCAGCCTGGCTTTCAATCAATTTGTCAAGGCTTCTGATGTTCTGTGAAATTTCACTTACTGCCTGTGCTGTATTTGAAACGCTTACACCCTGTGTCCTTATCTGATCGTGGATGCTGTTAATGTTTGCAATAATCTGTGTAATTGCAGTCGTTGCGTCTGTTGTTCCTGCAGAAAGGTTTATACCAGTGTCTTTGAGTTCTTTCTTTGTGTCCTTCATTTCCTTGACAATGTTCTGAAGCTTGTCACAGAATGCGTCAAACTGGACTACAAGGTCTCCGATTTCGTCACGGATAAAGAGCTTGCAGCGTTTTGTAAGGTCAGCTTCGCCAGTACTCATTTCGTTAAGCTGATTTGTTACGTTCTTGATGCGCCACATGAGCCAGCGGACAAAGAAGAAACATGTAAGTACGAATATAAGCGAAATTGCGATTGTAATGGGAATTGATGTAAAGATCGTATTCTTTACAACGCTAAAGATTACCTCATTGCTCATTGCTACAAAGAACATGCCTGTAATTGTTCCGTCTCCGCACTTTATAGGCATGTATGCACTGTCATATTTTACTCCTGCAATAATGTTCTCGCCTCTAAATTCAGTTCCGTTCTGCAAAACTGTTTTTTCAATTTTAGGATTATTAAGTTTTGTTCCTGCAAGAGACTTTCCTTCTTTGATTCTGAGTGTAGTGGCATAGCGTATGTCACCCTTGAAAATTGTATTTTCAACACCGTAACTGTTTTTGATAACCCTGACCAGCTCGCTGTCATCATCATTGCCAAATTCGTAGCCTACAAGAGCCATTCCTATGACTCTGCCATTGAGCTTAATAGGGCTTGTGGCATACATTGCATAGTTAAAGCTTGCAATTGCATCAACTGCATAGGTAGCATTTCCCCTAAGGGCTGTCTGCACTGCATTTGCACTGGTAATGTTTGCTCCTGTATCAATTTTGTCACCTGCTATGACAATGCCTGAATTATCGCTTATTGCAATAAAATCTGTTCCAGAACGTGTAAAAAGGTCTGCCGTTATTTCTTTGACTTTTGCACTGTCGCCTCTTTCAATTGCAGAGGCAAGATCTACATTTGCCGAAATCAACTGTGCAGAGGCAAGAAGGTCTGTGCTCCATGTTTCTATTGTATTGTTTACACCAAAGGCAGTTTCATCTATTCTTTCATCAATATGTTTCTTGAATCCTATGTAAAAAATCATGACTGATGCTGCCATTACAATTACACAGCTTGCAAGAATGGATGAAGCTATAAGGGCTACGAGCTTTGTTGCAATCTGTACATCGCGCCTTGCAGTTGTATCAAATCTGTCAAGTTCCTTCTTTGCCATCTGAAAATCTCCTAAAGTTTTATATGTCATTCATTTTACCATAGGAATGATAAAATTTTCAATTATTTTCAATATTTTTTTATTATATAATATCGGCGCAATTCTTTCTTGACGTGACAAAATCTTGCCTTTACAATAAGAAGATACTGTGATAAACGAAATCAAGCTCAAAAAAATAATTTCATATATAATCCTCATTCTAGGTTCTGTCGTCAACATCATTGGTTTTATTGCCAGCAGGGGCAGCAGTTCCGCATTGTCTACCGTATGCGGCATAATGTTGAATTTTACACTGTTCGCTGTCTTGTGCCTTTGGTTAAAAAAATATGACCTTTACATCAAAATGGTCATGTTCCTGTTCGGAATGTGCCTTTTTCCTATTATACTTATATTTTCAGCCGTACCGCATCAGGCATTACTCTACAACTTTATCATTCCGGGTTTTTACGCCGTAACAATACGCAAAAAACGAAACATAATCCTTCCATTCTTAAACGGACTTCTGATTGCTGCCATTACATTTTACAGAATAAATTTGATTAATGCCATAATATTCTTTCTTGTCTACTGCTTTAACATCATTATTACGGCTCTGTTTACAATGACATTGTATGATAACTTTCAGGAGCTGGAGCGCACGTACAGCATCATTGCCGACATTGCCAAAAAAGACCGCCTTACGGGAATATACAACAGGTTTGGACTGGAAAATTTCCTTAAGAAAAAAGGTCCTGTAATGTGTCATGCCATAATGATGGACATTGACTATTTTAAGCAGATAAACGATACCTACGGCCACGAAGCGGGAGATGATGTTCTGTTTAAGTTTGGAACAGTGTTTAAAAAACACAGTTCAAAGGATTTTGTTGTGTCCAGACGTGGAGGCGAGGAATTCCTTTTGTATTCATTTTATGATTATAAAAAGACTCTTGAAATCATAACTTCAATCTATGCTTCCATAGACGAAAATGTAAGCGTAAATGGCATTCCCGTGCACATAAGTACTGGAATAAGCGGATATGGCTATGCTGGAGAGGATCTTGTGTCGGAAGCTGACAAAAACCTTTATCTTGCCAAGCAGTCGGGCAGAAACATGGTGTGCTCAAATATGGAGGAAGTAAAGATTGAACGTAGGCAGACTTCTTGATGGTCTTGAAAAAAAGTACAAGATTTATTCTTTTTTAAGCCCCTTGACAATGATAGGTGAGGTTGTACTTGAAACGGCGATTCCCCTGATGATGGCTCGCATAATCGATGTTGGCATTGCAGGTCGTAACCTTTCCTATGTCCTTAAAATAGGTCTGCTTATGATCCTTCTGTCTGTTCTTTCTCTTGCTTTTGGTGCTCTTGGTGCAAGATTTGCTTCTGTTGCCGCATTCGGTTTTTCGAGGAACCTCCGACGCAATCTTTTTGCAAGGGTTCAGGAGTTTTCTTTTGGCAATGTTGACCGTTTTTCAACATCTTCCCTTGTAACCCGCCTTACGACAGATGTTACAAACGTTCAGAATACGTATCAGATGCTCATAAGGATATGCGTGCGTGCTCCATTAAACCTTTTAAGCGGTACGCTTATGGCTGCCGTCATAAGCGGGCGTCTTTCCCTTTTGTTTGCTGTAGCGGTTCCGGTACTTGCCTTATGCCTTTTCTTGATTGCACGAACTGCTTACCCGAGGTTTGGTGTAATGCTCCGCAACTATGACGTTCTAAACAATACTGTACAGGAAAATCTTACAGGCATCCGCGTTGTAAAAAGTTTTGTACGCCGTGCCTTTGAAAATGAAAAGTTTCATTCTGCCGCCGATTCAGTACGTAAAAGTCAGGTGAATGCTGAAAAAATTGTCATTCTAAATATGCCTCTCATGCAGATAGTTGCCTATTCATGCATAATCGCAAGCCTTTGGTTTGGCGGCAGGATGATTGTTGCAGGAGACATGCTTACAGGTGAGCTTGTAAGCTTTATTACTTATATTACACAGATTTTGATGTCACTCATGATGCTTTCAATGGTGTTCATAAGCATAATCATTTCTCGTGCAAGCATTACCCGCGTATGTGAAATATTAAATGAAGAACCTGAAATTGTAAGTCCTTCAGAAAACTGTGTGTCCGGCACTGTGCGCAACGGATCCATAGACTTTAAAAATGTGTCGTTCAGCTATTTAAAAGATCCTTCAAACTGCGTGCTTTCAGGCATAAGCCTTCACATTGAAAGCGGCATGACGGCAGGCATTATCGGTGGAACAGGTTCTTCAAAGACTACTCTTGTATCGCTCATTCCTCGTCTTTACGATTGCCTTAAAGGTTCTGTCCTTGTTGCTGGCGTTGACGTGCGCAAATATGATGTTGTTGCCCTTCGGGACAGTGTTGCCATGGTTTTGCAGAATAACGTGCTGTTTTCAGGTTCAATAAGGCAGAACCTTAAATGGGGCAATGAAAATGCTTCTGACGAAGAAATAAAAGAAGCTTGTGTGGCAGCTGATGCAGACGAATTTATTTCATCTTTGCCCGACGGTTATGACACCAGTTTGGGGCAGGGCGGAGTAAATCTTTCTGGCGGGCAGAAGCAAAGGCTTTGTATTGCCCGTGCACTTTTAAAAAAGCCAAAGGTTCTTATTCTGGATGACAGTACCAGTGCCGTAGACACCGCTACAGACGCACGCATTCGAAAATCATTGCGTTCATGTCTGCCAGATACGACAAAAATAATTATTGCCCAGCGCATTAATTCTGTGCAGGATGCAGATGTCATTTTTGTAATGGACAACGGAACGCTTTCTGCCTCTGGTACACATGAGCAACTTTTGAAATCCTGCAGCATATACAGGGAAGTATATGAATCTCAGCAGGCAAAAAATTGAAGTTCTGGCTTGAAGGGGAAGTATATGCCACCATTAAAGATGAAAGGTGTTGCGAGACCAAAAAACGCACGTAAGGTAATTGCCAGGTTATTGCGCTATATTGGCAGCTACAAGGGTTTGCTTGTAATAGTTTTTATTGCCGTCATCATAAGTTCCTGTGCAAGTGTCGCTTGTGATTCGCTTTTAAAGCCTGCTATCAATGACTACATTATTCCTCTGTTCAACAGGGCAAGCTCTGGCGAAAAACTTGTCTTTGCAGATTTTATTCCGTTCCTTAAGCTCATAGCTGCCATGGCAGGCATATTTGCATTCGGAGCCGCCGCTTCATGGCTTAATGCGCGGATTATGATGTTTATTTCTACTCAGACACTTTACCGCATACGAAAGGATTTGTTTGACGAACTTGAAAAGCTTCCGTTAAGGTTTTACGACAGCCACACGCACGGAGAGCTTATGTCTCTTTTTACGAATGATACGGATACTTTGCGCGACATGATGAGTCAGAGTGTGCCGCAGTTGTTTTCAAGCGTAATAAGCGTTGTTGCCGTGTTTACCATGATGATTATTGTAAGCCCTCTTTTAACAGCCGTAATGGTTGTGTCAATGTTTTTTATAATGCTGCTTTCGGCTGCAATTGGTAAGCGCAGTGCGAATGCATTCCGCACGCAGCAGGCTGCAATCGGCAAACTTAACGGCTATGTTGAAGAAATGATAGCAGGTCAGAAAGTTGTAAAAGTCTTTAACCGCGAGCAAAAGGTTAAGGAGCAGTTTTCAGAATTGAATGATGCCTTGTGCGAATCTGGCACAAGAGCCAATACTTTTGCAAATATCATTATGCCGGTAATGGCAAATTTAAGTCATGTTCAATATGCTGTGATTGCAATAATTGGCGCTGTGCGCGTCATTGCTGGGCATATTGACTTGGGTTCTATTGCTGCTTTTTTGCAGTATACACGTAGTTTTAACCGTCCCATAACGATGATGAGCCAGCAGTTTAACGGAGTTCTTAATGCTCTTGCCGGTGCGGAGCGTATTTTTGCTGTGATTGATGAAAAAGATGAAGTTGATGAAGGCAAAGTGACTCTTGTTAATGCTGTTGAAACTCATTCATTGTCCAGTACGGACGGCAAGTGTCGTCTTGTACAGTCCTATGCCCCTACAGGCAGATGGGCATGGTGCATGGAAGATGGTTCCCTTGTTACTTTGAGAGGCGATGTTGAGTTTAAAGACGTTTCGTTCAGCTATGTTCCTGAAAAAGAAGTTCTGCATCATGTAGACCTTCATGCACATCCGGGGCAAAAGATTGCCCTTGTCGGTTCTACAGGAAGCGGTAAGACAACCATTACAAATCTGCTTACAAGGTTTTATGACATAGAAGACGGAAAGGGCTGCATTACCTATGACGGAATCCCTTTAAAAGACATTGCAAAAGACAGCTTAAGGCGTTCTCTTTCAATGGTTCTTCAGGATACACATCTTTTTACAGGTTCTATCCGTGACAACATACGCTACGGCAATCTGGAGGCAAGCGAAAGCCAGATTATTGATGCGGCAAAACTTGCCAATGCCGACGGATTCATCCAGCATCTTGAGCACGGCTATGATACTGTAATTACTGGTGACGGCGGAAATTTGAGCCATGGGCAAAGGCAGCTGCTGGCAATTGCACGTGCGGCTGTGGCAAATCCGCCTGTGCTTATTCTGGATGAAGCGACTTCTTCGATTGATACTCGCACCGAAGCCCTCATTGAAAAAGGCATGAACCGCCTTATGAAAGGCCGTACTGTGTTTGTTATTGCCCACAGGCTTTCTACTGTTCGCAATGCTGATGAAATTATTGTTCTTGAAAAGGGAATCATAATTGAACGGGGTAATCATGAACAGCTGATGGCAAAACAGGGCCGCTACTACAAGCTTTATACCGGTGCGTTTGAATTGGACTAACAGGTTCCTTTAGAACACAACAATGTTCTTGCCTTTTTCTTTGCCAATGTAAAGGTTTTCGTCTGCATTCTTAAATGTTTCGTCTATGGAGTCGCCCTTGTTGTGGCTTGCAAAACCTATTGTCAGCGATACGGGAAGTCTTTCCGCTGAAGAAGGGGCAGTTGGTGAATGTTTTTTCGTAAATTTATAAGACGCAATATTGCTGTGAATTGTTGAAATTGTATTCTTGCATTGTTCCAGAGTAACAGTCTTGCCGTCATATTGCTGTACGATTAAAAACTCATCGCCACCCCAGCGCGCAACATCTGTATATTTCTTTGTATTCTGTGCGAGTACAGACTTTATGTTCTGGCAGATTTTCTTAAGCACATAGTCTCCGGTATCGTGTCCGAACGTATCGTTGATGTGTTTGAAATTGTCCACATCCATGATTGAAATGCAGAAGTTTTCTTTTCCTTTTTCTGCTGTCTTATGGTATTCCTTTAGAATTTCATGAATTTTTCTTCTGGTAAAAACCTGTGTAAGTTCATCGTAGTCTGCAATGCGGTGCAGCCTTTTTTCTGTTTCAAGGACAACGCTTGTGTAGTCAATGAGCGAAATCATTATCAGCAGGAATATCAGAAGTCCGTTGAATATCATGAATCTGTCCAGTATGCCTTTGTCAATAATATAGACAGGAATGGTTTTTATTGTATGAATCTTAAGAACGATGAATTCTACAATGGATGTCAAACTTACAATCAAAGGTATGGGCTGCATGTATTTTCTGTCATAATATATGTACCTTGTGTAGTAGATGACCATGATAAGTCCGAACGGATAAAAAGGAAAGCCAGAGTCCCAGCCAATAAAAATTGTTGCGCATACAAGATGCACCTGCACTTCAACAATGACAAGTATTATGAACGCCTGCATGTATTTTTTGAAAATAAGGTAAAAAGTAAAAATGTATATGGAAACACTGACAATATTGAAATAATACATTTCTTTTACTGAGATAAGGCGAAAAACTAAAAGAAATGTTGAATGTACAAGCAGAAGTGCTACATTAAAAAACAGAGCAATGTAAAAAAATTTCTTCTGTCTGTCAACGTCGTATATTGTCAATTATTAGCTCCAGAATCTATAATATTGACAACTTTTATAAATCTATCTTTTTATTGTAATATCACATTGATAAAAAAGCAAATGATTTTATAATGGCGCATTTGCTCTTGAACAGGAGAGTTGACAAAGATGGCTTGTAATCGTACTCTTTTCTGTATGGAAACGAAAGAACTTTTTCCCCTTGTTGATCATACGCTTTTGACTCAGCAGTCAACATGGGATGATATTAAACAGATTTGTGATGATGCGGTGCAGTACGGTACTGCTTCTGTTTGCATTCCTCCATGCTATGTAAAGCAAGCTAAGGAATATTTAAAGAATCGCATGAAGGTCTGTACTGTCATAGGGTTCCCCAACGGATACAATACGACTGCCGTAAAGGAATTTGAGACAAAAGATGCCATTGCTAATGGTGCTGACGAAATTGACATGGTAATAAACATTGGTCAGCTTAAGGCTAAGAACTACGACTATGTACTTAACGAAATAAAAACTCTTAAAGCAGCCTGTGGAAGCAAAATCCTTAAGGTTATTATAGAAACATGTCTGCTTACAGATGATGAAAAAGTAAAGATGTGCCAGCTTGTTACAGATGCAAAGGCAGACTTTATTAAGACAAGCACAGGCTTTTCAACGGCAGGAGCTACTTTTGCAGACGTTGAGCTTTTTGCAAAAAATATTGGCAAGGACGTAAAGATTAAGGCTGCTGGAGGCATTTCTTCTTTTGATGATGCAAAAAAGTTTGTAGAGCTTGGTGCAAAGCGTCTTGGAACAAGCCGTATTGTCAAGCTTGCAAAAAAAGAGAATGCCACGGGGTATTGATATATGGAAAAAGAACTTCCTGTAAAAGAAATGATTCAGACTGCATTTGACATGCTAAAACGTGCTTACACTCCATATTCTCATTGGAAGGTAGGGGCTGGGCTTTTGGATGCAGACGGCAAAATTTGGGGCGGATGCAATATTGAGAATGCTGCTTATGGCCCTTCAAACTGTGCTGAGCGTACGGCTTTTTTTAAGGCAATAAGCGAAGGTTCCTGTAAGTTTAAGGCAATCGCTGTTGTTGGTGGTGCAGAAGGTGATGTAAAAGACTTTTGTGCCCCATGCGGTGTGTGCCGTCAGGTAATGAGGGAATTCTGTGATCCTAAGACATTCCGCATTATTCTTGCAAAAAGCCTTGATGAATACAAGGTGTTGACTCTTGAAGAGCTTTTGCCTGAAAGTTTTGGTCCTTCCACACTCGGCATGTGAGCCTGGGAATTTAAATAATGAACGTTAAGTCAAAAAAAAGCATTCTTTCGGGGCACATAACCGTGCCCGGCTCAAAATCTCATACAATTCGTGCCCTTCTGCTTGCAACTTTGGCAGATGGTGTCTCGCACATTTCAAACCCTCTGCCAAGCGCGGACTGCATCAGTACTGCTCATGCAATTCCTCTTATTGGTGCAGAGGTTGACATGGCTCTTTCTGCTGACGGAAAACCCGGCAGAGTTTGGACTGTAAACGGTGCTGGTAAGGATATTCATCTTCCGTCAGATGTTGTAAATGTAGGCGATTCAGGATCGCTTTTGTATTTTCTTAGTCCTATAGCCGCAACTTTTGACGGCTGGAGTGTCTTTACAGGAGATGCAAGCATCCGAAAAAGACCTGTGCATCATGTTGTTGATGCCTTGGAGCAGCTAGGTGCAAAAGCCTTTGTCTCTCAGCCTGGAAGTTCCTCTTGTCCTTTGATTATAAAGGGACCTGTAGGCAAACAATGCAAAATTGTTACAGGCGGTACGGTAAGCAGCCAGTATATTTCAGGGCTTATGATGGCGGCTTTGCGCTTGAATGAACCTGTAGAAATAGAACTTACAGATCCAAAGGAAACTCCGTACCTTACAATGACACAGAAATGGCTAGAAAGTGTTGGTGCTCAAGTTTATATTTCTGATGACTTTAAGCATATAAAAGTGTCAAAACCTGCTCAGTTAAAAGCGTTTGATACGACAATTCCAAGTGACTGGGAAGGGGTTTCGTTCCCTTTGATTGCAGCCCTCCTTACAGATAGCGAGATTGTAATTGATAATGTAGACGGCAGCGGAACACAGGGGGATGATGCCATTGTATCTGTCCTAAAGTCTGTCGGTGCTGACATTGTATGGGACAAGCAAAAGAACACCCTTACTGTGCGTGGCGGAAAAAAATCTTCGGATGGAATAGGCCGTCTGTCAACAGAAAACCTGCCTGAAGGTGAACTGCACGTTAATCTTTCGGGCTTTCCTGATGCAATTTGTGCTGTTGCCGTAGCAGCTTGCTTTACAGAAGGCACTACTTATATCGAAGACATAGGCGTTTGCCGCCGTAAGGAAACTGACCGCATTGTAGTCTTGAAAAAAGAGCTTTCAAAGCTTGGAGCTCAAGTTGAAGAAGGTGAAGACTTCATGATAATACATGGTCATTCTCCTGTGCTTTCAGACGGCAGTGAAAACCCTGCATTTTGCCTGCATGGGGCAGAAGTTGACAGTTGGGATGATCACCGTGTCGCAATGTCTCTTTCATGCCTTGGTTTAGGACTAAGGGACGGCAGTTCCGTTACTGTAAAAGATGCGGAATGCTGTTCCGTAAGCTTTCCACGGTTTTATGAAGTAATGAATGCCATTGGAAGCGGTTTTGAAACCGTTTGATTGATGAGCCGGATGCAAAAGCCTTGCATCCGGCTTTTTTTCTGTTCTATAGCCTTTTCTTATTAGATGATATAGAAAAATTGTATGTCAAAACCTATTGTTGCAATAGGCAATAAATGCTATATATTTTCTATCGTTACGGAGGTATATAGAAATGAGCGAAGATAAAAGAACATTAGTATTGGATACATTGGAAGGTAGGGGACATTCCAGAATACCTGTAGGGTTCTGGTTTCATTTTGTACATCCTGAAACTCAGGATGCTTTAAAAGACAGAAGCATTCCTCAGCAGAATGTTGACGGTCATAAAAGTTTTTTTCAAAAGTTTCAGCCGGATTTTGTAAAGCTCATGACTGACGGATACTTTAACTATCCTAACGAAAGCCTTAAGAATGTTACTTCTGCAAAAGCATTAAAAAACATAAAGCCTATTGGTAAAGACCACCAGTGGATAAGGGAACAGGTTGAGCTTGCAAAAAAGCAGAGGGCGTTGTTTTCATATAATCCTGTTACTTTTTATAACATATTTGGACCTGCGACAACATTAAAAATTTTGCTTGGTGGCTTTACTGACGAGGGTGCAAAGAAAGAGGCTGACTTGATTCTTGAAGACAAGGACGCGGTAAAGTATGCCCTTGACGTAATTGCACAGGATCTTGCAACTCTTGCTAAGGCTGTAATTTCTGAAAGCGGTGCAGATGGAATTTATTTAAGCGTTCAGAACGTTCAGGACTCTCGCATTACAGAAGAGTTGTATAAGGAAGTTGTTGCTCCTTCTGAAATAAAAATCCTTGAAGAGGTAAAGACTGTCAGCCGTCACAGCATTCTGCACATTTGCGGTTACGAGGGGGCAAGAAATCATCTTGAATGGTACAAGGATTATCCTGTAGACATTGTAAACTGGGCTGTTGCTGTTGAGGGGGTAAGCCTTGAAGAGGGCAGAAAGATTTTTGGAGACCGCACCGTACTTGGTGGATTTGGTAATACGAAAAATGATGTTCTTTACAAGGGTACGGAAGAACAGATTAAGGCTGAAACAAAGAATATTGTAAGCAAGGCTGGCAAAGACAGACTTATTGTTGGTGCAGATTGTACAGTTCCTTATGATATTGACCTTAATCATCTTGAATGGGTTCGTCAGGCTGCTGCAGAGGCATCGGCTTAATAAAGAAAATCATCTTAACTTATTTTCTGGAGGCATATTATGAAAAAATCTATTAAAAATTTTGCATTTGGCATTTTTGTTCTGGCATCTTTGACAGGTGCAGTATCCTGCTCAAAAAAGGAATCTGCAAAATCTGGTGTACGCGTTGTAAATGTTGCTCATACAGATTATTACCGTCCTTATGATTTTGTGAATGAAAAAGGTGAGTCTGACGGTTTTGAAGTTGCCGTGTTAAAGGCTGTTGACGAAATTTTGCCGCAGTATGAGTTTAAGTTTCACGGAGTTTCGGATGATGAACTTTTGATTGGTGTTGAGACAGGCAAGTATCAGGTAGGTACAAAAGGTGCTTGGGTTACGGAAGAAAGAAAGAAAAAGTTTGTAATTCCATCAGAGCCTATTGGTGCAAGCGTAATTGGCATTGCATACCGTGCAAGCGATAAAGATAAGATTACGAGCCTTGAAACTCTGGCTGAGTATAATGGTGGCGGCAAGCTTGTGCCTATTGCCCCTCAGAATGCACAGTATAACATCATTCAGGAGTACAATCAGGCTCATCCTGATAAGCAGATAAAGCTTTTGCCTTCTGAAATCTTTGAGATTTCTGATGCATATACTTGGGTTCTTGAAGGCCGCTATGATGCATATTTTTCCATCAAGCTTGCCTATGAGTCAAACGTTGTGAACGAGAACGCTCCTTATCACAAGTTTGCTGACCAGCTTACATACACTCCGTATAAGGGTATCCCTACTTGGCCTCTGTTTAACAAGGCTGAGCAGGAATTTGCAGATGCTTATGACGGAGCCATAAAGACTCTGCGCGAAAACGGAACCATTACTGAACTTTCAAACAAGTTCTTTGGCGAAGACGTGTTTTCGTTCGTAACAGATTAAAGATAGCCTTAAAGTCAACCTTTAAAAAATGATTTACCTTGATTTAAAAAAGTGCTATAAGTTATAAGCAAGGAGTTTAATACTATGAATAGAAAAATAATAAATGCTGTTTCAATACTATTGATTGCAGGACTTTCGTCTTCTGTATGGGCTGCAAAAAAGAAAGATAAAAAGGCTAAGTCCAAAGCCAGAATCGTTCATGTTGCGCACACTGTTACAAATGTGCCTTATGACTATCTGAATGAGAAAGGTGAAGCTGACGGATTTGAAATTGCAGTGCTTAAGGCCGTTGACGAGCTTTTGCCTCAGTATGAATTCAAGTTTAACGGTGTTTCGGATGACGAGCTTTTGATTGGAATTGAGACTGGAAAGTATCAGCTGGGAACTAAGGGCGCATGGGTGACGGAAGAACGTAAAAAGAAATTCCTTATTCCGAACGAGCCTGTCGGTGCAAGTGTAATTGGTCTTGCTTTCAGGACTTCTGATGCTGGAAAAATTCATGACATTGACAGTTTTGCAGAGTATTCAGGAAAACTCATTCCGATTTCACCTTTGAGTGCTCAGTTTGCATTGATTCAAGATTATAACAAGGCACATTCTGCTCATCCGATTGAACTTGTTCCTTCTGATGTATTTGACATTAATGATTCTTACCTGTGGGTGCTTGAAGGCCGCTACGATGCATATCTTGTGCTTAAGCTGTCTTACGAAAAGAATGTTATTAATGAAAATGGTCCTTACCATTCATTTGCAGATAAGCTTTCTTATGTTCCTTATAAGGGAATTCCTACATGGCCTTTGTTTAATAAGGCAGAAAGTGACCTTGCGGCTGCCTATGACGAGGCCATAAGGACTTTGAAGTCAAATGGTACAATAAAGGCTCTTTCCTTAAAGTATTTTGGACAGGATGTTTTTGAGTTTGTAACAGAATAGGTATTGGAGGCGGAACGTGAACAGACCTTTTTCACCAATATACATTATAAAGTCATTCCTTTCGGTAATTACCCATATAGGAGTTACGTTTGGTGTTGTTGCCGGAACTGTAGTCCTTGGTCTGCTCATTGCTGTTCTGATTGTAAAGGCAAGGTTTAGCAAACGGACTTTGTTCAGAAAGCTTGCATCTTTGTATGTATATGTTCTGCGTTGCACGCCTTCCATTGTTCTTTTGTTTATAGTTTTTTATGGATTGCCAAAGTTTGTGCTTGTAGTCTTTAAGGTGAACATGAACTTTTGGCCAAAGATTATTTTCGTGGTCATTTCACTGTCGCTTTTGTATGCATCGTCCCTTTCGGAAATAATGCGTTCTGCATATCTTTCTGTAGGAAAGGGGCAGTACGAGGCGGCAATTACAGTAGGTCTTTCGCCTTTTCAGGCTTTGTACAGGATTGTTGTGCCGCAGGCTTTTGTTGTGGCTCTTCCTAATCTTGGCAATTCGCTGATTTCGCTTTTGAAGGAAGGTGCCTTGGCCTATACAATTGGACTTATCGACGTTATGGGAGCCGGAAACCTGTTTATTTCCAGAAACTATGGCGGATATGCGATTGAGACATACATTGCCCTTACGGCAATATATTGGGGACTGACGGTGACTGTAGAAAAGTCATTCGCCTTTCTGGAACGAAGTTTTTCAAAAGGACGTGTAAATGTTGCTTAATACTGAATATATGGTAAGGACATTTTTTTTGTGCCTTAAAGCTGTTCCAGTAACCCTTAACATTACGTTTGTATCATTTATTCTTTCTTTTCTGCCAGCTTTGGGAATTGCTTTGGGAAGAGTAAAGGGCATAAAGGCTGTTGCCGTGCCTGGCAAGATTTATGTATCGCTGATAAGGGGCACTCCGATAGTCCTTCAGATTCTGGTAATTTATTCGTTGGTGCCTAGCCTGCTTAATTCTTTTTTCAAGGGAATTGGTTCCAGTGTAAATATTTTTGACTTGAATCCAATTGTCTATGCTTATGTAGTGTTTGTTCTGAATTCAATTGCTACATTGAGTGAAGTGTTTCGTTCTGCACTGGGAACTGTAAGCAGGGGGCAGTATGAAGCTGCCCTTGCTATAGGACTTTCAGGCTTTCAGGCTTATGAAAGGATAATCTTTCCGCAGGCTGCTGTTTCTGCCCTGCCGAATGTATGTACGTTTATTGTAACGCTCATAAAGAATACATCTCTTGCATTCATAATGACTGTAAAGGACATTACGGCGGTGGCAAAAATAGAAGCGTCCTACGGATATAATTATATAGAATCATATATAGACATATTTTTTGTATATATCATAGTGTGTGCATTAGTTCAGTTTTTGTTCAGGTGTATTGAAAAAAAATTAAAATTCAGTGGCGTAAAAAGGAGGTCAGAATGCTTGCGGTAAAAAATGTTCACAAATCCTTTGGAAAAGTTGATGTTCTAAAAGGTGTTGACATTACTGTGAATAAAGGTGATGTTGTTGTAATTTTGGGACCGTCAGGGTCGGGAAAAACTACTTTTCTGCGTTGTCTTAATTTTTTGGAAACGGCTGACCAGGGCGAGATGGAATTTGATGACATAAAAACGCCGTTGAATGGAGCTTCGAAAAAAACTATTGCTGCAGTACGCAAAAAGACTGCTTTTGTGTTTCAGAATTATAATTTGTTCAATAATAAGACTGCTCTTGAAAATGTAATGGAAGGTCTTGTTATTGCACGTAAAGTGCCGAAGGACAAAGCTGAAGAGATTGCAAAGAAGGCCTTGGACAAGGTTGGGCTGAAAGAACGCTATGACTATTATCCTTCAAGCCTTTCAGGAGGACAGCAGCAGAGAGTTGGAATTGCACGTGCCATTGCAGTGAATCCCGATGTCATTCTGTTTGATGAGCCTACTTCTGCCCTTGATCCTGAGTTGATAGGGGAAGTTCTTTCTGTAATGAGAAGCCTTGCCCGTGAGGGAACGACAATGATTGTCGTTACACATGAAATGAGTTTTGCAGAGGATGTCGCAACCCATGTTATATTCATGGACGGTGGCAAGATTGTTGAGCAGGCTCCGCCACGGGAATTTTTTACTTTCCCAAAGGAAGAGCGTACAAGACAGTTTTTAAAGCGCATTCTTCCTGTAGAAGATTACGTCATTTAATAAAGTAAAAAACTGCCGAAAGGCTTTATGACACGACTTCTTAAGGAGTCATGACACAATTTCTTAAGTAATTGTAACACAACTCCTTAAGAAATTGCGACACGATTACTTAAGTACTTGCGACACGATTACTTAAGTACTTGCGACAC
>CAMVHR010000061.1 GCA_947167345.1 uncultured Treponema sp. | reverse complement strand
CTTTATCTATAGAGTCAAGTGATATTTTATGTTCTTCTTTTGCATAGATTATTAAAATGGTTCCACTGTGCTAATCAGATACGCAACCGACAGTAAAGGTAAACCTGTTAAAAAGGCTGTCATTTATACAAAAGAAGAACATAAAATATCACTTGACTCTATAGATAAAGATGCTGTGTTTGTAATTACACGGTTGCGTGATGCAGGCTTTGCTGCATACCTGGTTGGTGGTGCTGTTCGTGATTTGCTTGTTGGAAAAAAGCCAAAAGATTTTGATATTGTTACAGATGCCACTCCGAGTAGAATAAAAAAAATATTTAGGAACTCTAGGATAATAGGCAAGCGGTTTAGGCTTGTTCATGTTCTTTTCGGTGATAAAATTTTTGAAGTCAGTACATTTCGATCAATAGTTGATGGTTCGGTAGGCAATTCATTCGGCACAATGGATGAAGATGTCTTGCGAAGAGATTTTTCGCTGAATGCCTTGTATTACGATCCTGGAAAAGAACAGATTGTAGATTATGTAGATGGCGTAAAAGATATAAAAAAAGGTATAATTCGTCCTGTGATTCCTTTGGACAGAATATTTATCGATGATCCTGTAAGAATGCTCCGTGCCGTTAAGTATGGTGCTACGACTGGGTGTAAACTGCCTTATTCGCTGAAAAAGAAAATACGTAATTCAGCGCAACTTTTGTCACCTGTATCACCGTCAAGGCTTACAGAAGAAGTCCTTAAGATAATAAATAGCGGTCATTCTTATGAAATTGTTTCAAGTGCCATAGATACTGATCTGTACGCTTATCTTCAGCCGGCGGCTACAAATTTGATGCTTGAAAATAGAAAGTATGCAAAATCATACATGGAAAGTCTTCGTCAGCTGGATGCATATATTTCACAAAATCCTGAATGTAGGCTTGGTGACAAACTTTACTTTGTGCTAAGAGATTTTGTCTCAAATCTTACGGATTGGAGTCTGGAAGTAAAGAACAAGGCTTCTGCTGCTGATTTATATAAGAAAACTTGGATGCAGTGCCGCAATTATGTACTTCCAATGAACCCTCAGCGAACAGAACTTGAATATGCAGTGCGCAAGATTCTGACAGAGTATGGGGTGCCTGTAAAGATTCCAAAAAAACGTTCAAGGTCATATCCTGCAAGATAATCGATTATTTTTTTATGTCTATAATTTTATCTATAATAATAGAGACTTCTTCAATAAATATTCCTGTCTGACGTTCAATATTTTCTGTTATATATTTTTGCATATTGTGCATTAAACCTGTAAGCTGTTTGCCAAAAGGTACGTTTACTGTAAGTATTAGCCTGTATCCCTGCTTGTCAGTCTTAATTGTCAGCTTTTTAATCTGAACATCAGCATTCATTTCTGCTACACAGTGCATGACCATTTGTGTGATGCAGGCTTCTGATATTTCAAGTCTGCCTCTTTTGCTGAATTCTGGTGTTACAATAGATTTTTCGGTAAGTTTTGTTTCACCAGTGATGGATTTTGTCTTGCTTTTTGAAAGCAGTTCCCTTATGGAATTTGAAAATATTTGTGAGTAGGATTTTTTTACTTCAATTGCAGGAACAGGAATGACGTGTTTTCCTTCTACATTGCGGCTTCGTATTGCTTTTTGAATTTCATCCTGAGATGCGATGTCTTTTATATGGATTATTTTTTCTGGAGTTGGCAACTGAAGCCTTATGGAAATTTTCTGAACCATTTTTTCGCTTGTTCCAAGCAGAAGTATTTTCTTTATGTGATTTTTCTGAATTACTTTTGCAACTGAATCACGGTGCTCCTTGTCGTCAAAAAGTGCAATCCTTACAGCTCCAAGGTATGTCTTTTCATGCTTGGCAGAACGTCCTGCAAGAATTTTGTCATCCTGAATAAGCAGACCGTCATCTATGAGAGCTTCAAGTCCATATTTCTGCATAATGAGCTTTGCCCTGAAACTTTTTCCAGTTCCGCTCTCGCCTACAAGGGCATAAATTATCATTCCGTGTCTTAGTATTTTAGAAATAAAGTTCATGTTTTATAGATGTTCCCCCTAAATTATAAGTTTTTTATCCCATTTAAGCAAGGAAAATTGCATGAAGGTCTCAAACTCTTCTGGTAAAGGAGCTTTTATAGTACATGGAAGAGAAAGGGGGTTTTCTTTCGGAATGGAAATTTGTATTGCATGTAAGAAAAAAGAATATGAAATCGGTGTATTTATGCACATTAAAGAATTATATGCGCTGTCTCCAAGAAGTGGATGCCCGTGTGTTGAAGTCTGTATTCTTATCTGATGCTTTCGACCTGTTTCGATATTGTACTGGACAAGTGTTATGGGCTTCCCTTTATATACTCCGTATGCAAGAGGCGTTGCATGAGTGATTGATTTTTTAGTGTTACAGATAGTGAAAGGTGACTCAGCTATAGAGACTGTATGGAAAGATTTGTTCACATGATGTTTGTTTTCTATAGAGTCTTCCCATGAAACTCTTTCATTTAGTATGCCTTCAGCTATGCCTATGTATGTCTTTTTGATTTCGTGTGATGCTATTGCTGATGAAAACCATACAGCTCCCTCATGTGTTTGAGAGACTGCAAGGACTCCGGTAGTATACTTATCCAGACGGTGTAGGGGAGCCGGAGTAAAAGAGATGGATGAAGAGTCTCTGTATTGCCTTGCAATAATCGAGGCAATATCGGTTTCTTCAGATTTTGATGAATGAACATTTATGCCGTAGGGTTTGTTTATGATTAATATGTGCTGATTCTTAAATATTGTCTGTAGTATAATCTGATGTTTTACCTGAGTTTTTTTTCTTGTTTCGTCCTGATATGTGTGTTCAAGAAGAAACTTTGCAACTGATATCACATCTCCTTCGGTTACTTGGTAGTCTGCAGATGTTTTTAAACCATTTACTTTGATTAGTTTCTTGCGAATGGCAGCATAGATGTTTGTTGTATGGGTGTCTTGAAATATGTGTTTTAAAATTTTATCAAGTCTTCTGCCACTGTCATTTGTTCCTGTTTTAAAATCTGTGAAATCCATGGTTTTAGAATAATCCAAAAAAGATTTGTTTGCTACTAGACAAAACTTTACATTATAGTAAAATAAAAAACATGGCAAATGCAAGGGAACAGTTACGCTTATTTTTCTCAAATCCAGTTTTATTGTCTTGCATTTTCAGCTGGTTGTGTGCACAGCTTATAAAAACTCTTGTAAAATTGTTCTCCGGTAAAGTTCATAATGTTTCAGAGCTGTTTGAGCTTATGTTATGGAGGACTGGTAGTATGCCTTCAAGCCATTCTGCTCTAGTTGCAACACTCTGTACAAATATCGGCTACCGTTCCGGCATTTCTAGTGATGTCTTCATTCTTTCACTTGGTTTTTTTCTGGTGACAATTCGTGATGCTGTTGGTGTAAGGCGTGCTAATGGCATACAGGCTCGCATTTTGAATGGCATTGGAAAGACACTTGCCGAAAAAGGAATCGTAGAGTTTAAACCCATAAAGGAAGTGCAAGGGCATACTCCGGCAGAAGTTGTGATTGGTTGTCTGCTAGGTTTTTTTATTGGCCTTGCATTTTGTGTGCTCAACTAATGAAATCTCTTGAAAGTTCTTTTTCTGTAAAATATGTATCTCTTCTCTTGTTGATTTTGTCTTGTGCTTTATGTCTTTTTATTTTCAGGTCAATTCCTGTTTCTAAAATATGGAACGGTTATAAAGTATTATATGTTGATAAAGCCGTAGAAGAAGTTGATGTTCTGAACAGTCTTTACGAAGCTGGATGTAAAGATGTAATTACAATGTCGCTTCAAAAGCCTCCTATTATTACACCATTTTCATCTTTTCAAAAAGATTATAATTCCTATCTAGAACTCCGGCTCGGCTATTTTTTTGACAAATCCTCCTCATACAGATTGTTTTACATTCCTGACAGCTATGAACATCAGGCTGGTATTGCTTTAAAAAATATTATAAAGAATTGGCATGTGAGGGCAGGTCTTGATGCTGATTCTGTTTTTCCATATATAGTTCCTTTTATCACTGTGATCGTATATATTTTACTTGGTATGGCTTCTGCTAAAAAAAGGTATTTTTTTGTGCCAGGTTTTTTTCTTGTGGTGCTATCACTTTCAATGCCATTTTATACGGTTGCAGCCGGAAGTTGTCTATTCTTGTTCGCATTGTACCTTTCAAATAAGGTTTGGGGCAGAAAATCAGATGTACGTGCACTTTTAAGAAATTTTGACATAGTTGTTCTTCTTATTTCTTCTGTTGTCATTTTGTGTGGTCTGTCGCAGAGATGCATATTTCTTGCCTTTGTAGCATTGTCTGCAAGTTTTGCAAGCATTGTCCTTATTAAAGAATCTGCTTTGCATAATGACATGCAAAGTGCTTTTAATTACAGTTTGATTTTTAGTGCTTATCAGGTTTCTGTAATCAACAGAAAGAATATGAAGGCTTTATTGTTTATGACCATACCTGTTTCAGTACTTCTGCTTTTCTTTCTGTTTTCTGCTAAATTTCTTCCTAAAACATCTGCAGAAGGAATAGAACTGCCAATACCGATTTCTTCCAATACTGAAAATATAGCTGAAAACTCTGTTTTTCTGCCTGCCATAAGCAATTATTTTGTATGGGCATGGAATACAATTACTTATCCGTACCGTTCTGTTAATTATGAATATTCTGAAAGTGTTTCAGAAGGATCAAGTGTGTATTTTAGTAATTTTGTGCAGAAAGAAAATGGTGTTCAGGAAAAGAATTCAGCAGTGTATACATTTAATAATGAGTTTAAGAAACAGTTGGAAAAGGATCTGGAAAATCTTGATTATCCTGCTGTTGAGCTTCTTATGAAACTGCAAGATCACAACACTTCTGTTGCATACTCTTTATCAAAGCAACCTGTACAGTCTGGCAATGATATTGTTAATCTTATTATGCTTCTTATGGCACTTGCAGTGCCTTTGAGTCTGTCTTTATCATACTACCATGGGGTGGAACGTAGAATATGAAGTCTATAAGTAATTTTGTAAAAGTTGATGAAAAAGATTACTCTGAAGCGGTAAATGCCTTTTTACCACAGAGTATCATAGTTCCTGTTAACCTGATTTCAAATAAAAGGTATAAATGTGTAATCAGCGTGGGCGATATGGTCAGGGAAGGTCAGCTTTTAGCTGTTCCTGTCAGGGCTGACAATCATGTTGATTCTGCAATCAATTCACCTTTGCCAGGAACTGTTGTTGAGGAACTTCAGTGTACTTTGCCAGACGGCAGAGTGGGGAAAGCTGTAAAGATAAAATTTTCAGGTTCATTTTCCTATACAGGAAAAAAAGTTTCTCCTATAGACTGGAAGCCATATTCTGATGAAGAAATCCTTAAGATGATGCTTGCTAAAGGTGTTGTAAATACTTTTTATGGTGAGCAGTCGCTTGTTGAACAGATTCTGACTTGCAAAGTAAAAAACGGAAGATATTTAGTTGTCCGCATGTATGATGAAGATCCGAGCAGACTGATTGACTATTTTGTTGCCAGCTGCTTTACACGGGAAGTCCTTGAGGGGGCTTCAATTGTTGCAAGGGTTCTTAAGGCACATGGTATTATTTTTCTTTTGCCAAAAAAAGGTAATATCAGTATAGATAATGATATAGTTCATGATTTTGCAGTACTTACTGTAGATGTTGATACAAAAAAATATCCTTGTGGTTTTGTTCAGACTATAATACCGCTTGTAAAAAAATCGGCAAAGAATACACAGATAAAGCTTTTTGAAGACATTAATGCAAAATCTATATTTGTGGATCCAGAAACTCTTTATTCTGTTTATGAAGCGGTTGTCTTGGGAAAGCCTGTTATGGAAAGGTTTGTACATGTTTCTGGCGAAAGTCTTGCTTCTTCAGGCATGTTTAGGGTAAAGATTGGAACGACTGTCAAAAGTCTTGCCATGCAGTGCGGAGGATTTAAAAAGCCTCCTGCAAAAATTATACTTAACGGAATGATTGTTGGAACTGAAGTAGAATCTTTGGATGTTCCTGTAACTAAAAATGTAAAATCAGTCATGTTCGTTCCAAAATCAAAACTTTATAATCAGACCTACGCACCTTGTATTCGCTGCGGCAAATGTCGTCGAATATGTCCGGAACAGTTGTATCCAGACTTAATGTCGTATCCTGTGCTGTACGAAAAGCCTTTGGATGCCCCAATGAAAGCTGCCATGGAATTGTGTTCCCGTTGTGGCTTGTGCAACAGTGTCTGTCCATCGCGTATTCCGTTAACCCAGATTATTCAATTTATACGGGAGGAAAATAATGAAAACTAAAGTATCTTTACGTCCATTTGTTTATATATCTCCGTCAATGAAAACTATAAGCATATTTATGTTGATTATGCTTGTTCCTCAGATTATCATGCTGTTTCTTACAAAAAGCTATGCTTCAATAGGAATTATTCTTTCTGCAGTTCTTGCCTCTCTGAGTGCAGAAGGGTTAAATTCTTTTGTAAAGAAAAACTTTAATTTTTCATGGTTAATTTCCATAATACAGGGAATTTTGGTCGGTTTTTTTCTGCCTTCTGCATATTCTCCTGTTGCAGTCTTTTTTATAACTCTTGTTACATTCCTTGTATGTAAGTATGCGTTTGGAGGAGTTGCGGAATCATGGGTAAATGTCGTAGCAATAACTGTCGCCGTATGCTATTTTCTTGGTACTGCTAATTTTCCTTCTACAGTAGTTACAGTTGGTGACTTACAGGTAAAAAATGCATCTCTTTCGTTAATTCAGAACGGTACAGTTCCTCTTAATGCAAATGATGATGCAGTGACATCTTATCTGAACAGAACTGTATTTAAAGCTGCGGGTTTGCGTATTCCTAATGGATATGTTACATTATTCTGGGATACAGGTTCTGACATTCCTGCTTTCAGGTTCAATTTTATGACGCTCATTTCATCTTTGATTCTTTTTTCATTTGAAATGATTGATGCTCTTATTCCTGCAGTTTTTGTAATTGTATACGCCATTTTAATTCATTTTGTGCCGTCTTTCTTTTTTGGTGCAGAAGTCCTGTATGGGGATATTTTTCTTGCCATGCTTACAAGTGGAATTTTGTTTTCTACTTTGTTTATCTTGCAGTGGTTTGGAACAGTACCATCTGCAATAACAGGAAAGATTGTTTATGGCATTTGTGCTGGAATTGTATGCTATCTCATTGTTGGATATGGATTATCCTCTGTCGGCTGTATATTTATGATTCTTATAATGAATATGTTTTCGCTTGCAATTGAGCTTTTTGAGTTTCGGCGTGTAAAAAAAAATGTGCATAAATATTTATTACCTCTTGTACGCTTTTTTAAGGATGGTGAGTAGTTAATATGGATGTTTTCAATGATTCTGAAATAGAAACAAAAATTCAGGTTGATCCAGCTGTTAAAAAGCAGTTATTGAAATATGGCATGGTAACAGGCATTTTTTTTGTTCTGTTTATTCTGATTTTGTGTTCAACACTTCTTAGCAGAAGTGCATGGGAAAAAGGCTTAAAGGCTCAGCTTGTTTCTGTTTATGCTAATCAAGATGAATATGAAGTAAAGGATTTTGAGAATATTTCTTCTCCATTTTCTGTAAGCTGTGCTTCTTATACACTTGAAAAAAAGAATGATTCTGCTTCATATCATGCAGTGATTATTCGAGTTCAGACTATTTTTGGTCCTGTTCCTGCCGTATATACATACAAGGACGGTTCAGACAAAGCGGATTTCGTATGTTTCATTACGTTAAACAACCGTATTGAATCAACAGTTGTGAGCAATTCACGATATTCTCAAATTGCTTACTGGTCTAAGCGAATTCCTGTAATACTTGCTAATAAGGATTTTTAATATGAAACAGAATACATTATCAGTGTACCTGATGGCATCCCTTTCAATGCTTGTTCCTTTTCCTGGTCGGTTTGCCTATGGAATTGTACTTGTTATTGCCATGTATGCTTCGATGATTTTTATGACACTATTTCAAAACCTTATCTACAAATTTTCTTTGGAAAGTTTGCTGTCTGCCCTTACGGCAGTATTCCTCATTACGGAAAGTGTTTTCTTTAAGCAGCTGCTTATTATGTATTCTCCTGTAATGGCTTTGACTCTTGGATTTGTAATATACATTCCTGCCGTGGCATCGTTTTTTGTCATGAGGCTTTACAGACCGAATGTTTCTTCTATTGTTGCAGATTTGTCTCAAAATATAAGATACTGTGGAGGTTTTTCTTTATTTTCCCTGTGTATTTTTCTGTTTAGAGATATTTTTGGTTACGGAACGATTTCCTTTCCTTCTAGGACAGGTATTGTTCAATTAGTTATTTTTTCATCTGCAGAAAAGGTTCATGCAGGTACATTCTGGGCATCTATGCCAGGAGCTGTCTTATTGTGCGGTCTAGTGCTGTATATTATTTCTTATGCAGATCAAAGTATGAAAATTGCAGGAGCTGTGTCAGATGTTAAGTAATATTGCTTATTATATCATATATACTTCGGCCATATTGATGTATGGCATTGGAATGAACAGAACTCTGCCTTTAAGTAATCATCCAAGGCGCATTATAAGCAGTTTTGTAAAAATGCTGGTTACTATCAGTGTAACTGCCGTTTTGACATATCTTGTTACGGATAATATTCTTGTCCCTGGTAGACTGGCAGAATTGTATCCGTTTGTTGCTGTAATTATTTATTCCATACTGTCAATCTTTATAGAGTCCATAATACGTGTCACTACAAAAAAAAGTACACCGGAATATGCCGTTTCTGTCCTTGCCATCCTTTTGAGCGTGAATGAATCCTGTTCTGTTTTTGAATGTTTTGTCATAGCACTTTTGTGTGGGCTTTCTTTTTTTATTTTTTTCTTTATCTTATACGCAGTACGCAGAAGAATTCCCAAAAAGCCAATGCTTGTCATCATTAGTATTGCTGTAATACTTGTAATTCTTCTTGGCTGGAATGTTTCATGGCTTCATAATGGAGGTTTTTGATGATACTTTCTATTTTATTTATGCTCTTGTTTATTGCAAGTGCATCAGCAATGTTTTGTTTTTTGTTTTTTCTTTTCTTGCCGTCTTTGAAAACTCAAAATATAAATACGTCAAATCCGCTGCTTTCCAAGGATGAATTTACAGATGATAAGGAACTTTTGGTTTCTGTTCCTGTAGTAGATAGTATTACAGAAAATGAGGATTCCACGGAAATAAGGGCGTATGATTCTCAGTTTTTGCAATTATATGGCGAGGCTTATAATTTAAAAGAAAAAGCTTCAAAATTGTCACTTAAAAACAAAAAAGTCTTTCAATTTTGGGCGAAGTGGTATAGTATATTTTATAATAAAAGAAAAAATGAAATGTAATCAATTATGAGTGTTTTACAAATTTGTCTTGAAGTAGCATCAGATAATAAATGTCTCTCAGATTCTTTACTCGAAAAGCAGTATGATGTTCTTTATAAGCCATTAGCTTCTTATTTGTATAAACACCCTAAATTTTTGCTTTCTATGTTTTTTTCTGGTTCGCAGATTGAATTCCTGGAAGACCGGCATCCAGAAATGCTTGAAATACTAAAAGAACTTACGAGTAGAAATCAGGTTGAAATTATAGGTGGCGGTTTTTATGATCCTATTTTTCCATTGCTTTTTCCTGTAGATCGAAGCGGTCAGATTGAAAAAATGAATGCCAAATTGCGTTCTACAATAGGAAAGCGTCCTAGGGGCATGACAGTTTATGGAAGTATATGGGAACCATCTCTTGTCACTCCTTTTCAGTCTTGCGGCATGGAATACGTTCATCTTGACAGTACCCTTATTCCGTCTACTGCTAAGGGATTTTTTCCTGTAATTACAAGCGAACATGGAAAAGCTATAAAGGTCTTACCATTTTATAAGAATTTTCTGCCAGAAAATGAAGAATCTGGTGAACAATGGATTTCACGCATAAAAAAACTTGTACGCAAGGATTTGGAAGATGAAGACAATAAAGATTTTGATCCTGTAGTTACAATCTGTCTTTCTCCTGATAAATATCCAGAACTTGTTAAGTCAAAAGTTTTTTCATGTATTGAAGAAGCTTTTTTATATGCTGAAAAGACTGGAGATATTCATTTTACACTTCCGCAGCAGTATTTAAAGACTGCAAGAAAATTCATTCCCGCTTATATTCCTTCTGGCATGGACTGGGAAATAGCCCAGTGGGCACGGAAAGTCTATGAGAAATGTGAGAATAAAACCAGATTTCCTATTACAATCCGCGATTTTCTGAATACTTACCGCCAGAACAATCATTTGTACGAACGAATGATGTATGTGAGCATGTTGATTTCTCAGTGCCACGGCGGTGATAAAATGAGAAAACGGGCTGCTCAGGAAAAACTGTGGGAATCTCAGGCTGGCTATAATTTTGTTGGACTGCCTTATGGAGTTCCTGCATTGCAGGAAAGGCAGCAGTCTGCATACAAGGTGTTGAATGAGGCGGAAAAACTGATTCGCGAAAGTCAAAAGACTTCAGAATCGGTTACAAGTTATGATTACAACAGTGACGGATTAAATGAGTATGTCTGCCACATGGAAAAATTTCATGCCGTTATTTCGCGCATTTCAGGACAGATTTGCGAGTTGGATTTGTTTAATGCAGGATCCGATTATGCGTCAAGTCTTTCAAGAATAAAGCAGTTTGATTCTTGTAATGATAACTACAGCAGAGGAATTCTTGTTGAACATTTGCTTGATGACAAGGACATGAAGAATTACATGAATGCAAAGCCTTTTGAAAGCTGTGTTTTTTCAAACGTGCTGTTTTCAGAAAAGAAACTTGAACTTAGAAAAAATACAATACAACTTACAGGCAATGGAAGTTTTTCAGCTTTGCAAGTGCCTGTTTCTCTAAAGAAAAATTATATCATATCATCAAATGGCTTTGTAGTTCAGTATATCCTTAAAAATGAAACTCCGTTACCTTTAAAAGGGTATTTTGTTGTTGAAGCAAATTTTGCAGAAATAAGATATAATGCAGAACTTGTCTTAAATGGAAAACGTACTTCTATTCCAGAAAAAGCCTCTTACAATGTGGACAAAGGTGTTTCAATGTTCTATATAAAGGATATTGAAAATAAAAATGCATTCCTCTTTGAGCCAAATGAAGAAGCTGGCTTTTGTACAAATTACATTAGCTTTAAGCGTCCTGACGGGCAGGGCAAATTATCTGAAAATGCCCATACGCTTACAACTTGTTTTTACTGGAATGTGGAACTTGCAGGGCTGCGTGCAATAGAAAAGACTGTGAACTTTACTATTGTTCCTGAACGTAAATACAGGTAGCTACATATTTTTCAATTTAATTTAACGCCCTGCTAATTTTTTTTACTGCTTTTTTATAAAACCATGCACGCAGTTTTTCTGCAGCCGTATACAGGTTGTACGTTAGTGGCTGTAGAGGAACATCAAAACTTCCCGGACGGTGAACTATAGTACCGCCAAAACCTGTCTTGAATAAATATAATCCGTGCATAGGATGATTTTCATCATCTGTAGGAGGAATGCCGTAAAAGTCGTATACAGGCGAACCAAATTTCTTTGCGTCTTTTATGGCAGTCCATTGAAGCAGATATGCAGGCATAAAATTACGCTTTACATTACCGCTTGCCCCGTAAAGATATACGGCTTCTCGTTCACAGAAAAGAGTTATGATACCTGCAAGATAGTCTTCTTCATGCTTTGCAAGATATAGAGTTATTCTTGGTTTTGAGCTAGAAGAGCTTCTTTTTAATAAATCAAGATAATAATCTTTTGCGTGAAAGTTTACGCCGTCGCGTTTACTTGTTTCTTCAAATAACTTATAGAAATGTTCAAATGCCTCATCAAAACCTGTGTCATCAGAATGAAAGGCTGTTACTGACACGGATTTTTTTTCTGCAAGGCGGATGTTATAACGCCATTTGCTTTTCATCGCGGCAAGTATTTCTTCTTCCGACAAATCAAGATTTAGCAAGACTGTATCAGGCGGTTGAATTGCTACATGTGACTGCTTTAGAGTAAGTTTTTTTACAAGCTCCTGTTTTTCTTCTAGAGATGTACAATCTATAGGCAGATCATAGCGAATGCAGATTGTATTTGAAGGCAGGAAAGACTTTAACTGTGCTGATATTTTCTTTATTCTGTCGCAATAATCCTTTTCTGTCTCAGTTTCTGCCTTTTCAGGCGCCATTGGAATATAGGCAATACTCAGTTTTTTTATTTTCAATGAGAATGTTCGCACTAAAACCGTTATGCCGTTTTCTACGGCAGAATCAGATTTTGTAAGAGAGCAGTCCTTGGAGCCGTCATTATCTATTGCAAAGAACAGGGGAGACCAACCGTGATTTCCCTTGAACTTTGCCCAGAATTCCGTTTGAAGGAATCGCTGTTTCATTAATGAACTTCTCCATTTACAGTGTGAACAGTCGTAATTGCCTTTCCTGCAGCAATAAGAGGAGTTCCGCTTATTACGGCACTCTTATCTTTTACAGCAAATTGTACCTTAAAGAAGTCATCCGCAGTAATTTCCGCAGGCTTTGCAGCAGAAACATCCGCACCCTGCAAAATTACAGGTGTACCAGCTTCTGCCCATGGAGCTTCCAAAGGCTCTACGCAATCTTTTCCGTCTGCGTCTTTATAATCTGCAGCAAGAAGCATACCATGGCTTTCTACACCGCGCATCTTTCTTGGAGCAAGATTTGAAGCAAGGATTATATGCTTGCCAAGCAAGTCTTCTGGTTTAAGGTAATCTCTAAGACCACTCTGAATGATTCTTTCTGTTCCACTGCCATCATCAAGATGTTCAATGTAAAGCTTTTCACCTTCAGGATTATTTTCAACCTTTGTAATTACAGCAACCTTTAATTCAATATTGCTGTTGAAAAATCCACACTGATCTTCTGCAAGAACAGGTGCAGCCTTTTCTTTTTGCTTCTTCTGCTTTTTAGGCTCTTTCTTTTCTTCTCTGTCTTTCTGAGTTCCTGCAAATTTTGCACGGAATTCATCAGCAGTCTTTGCATCAAGAGGAGTGAAGTAAACACTAGGATTTTTTACATCAGAAAGACCTTCCATCTTACCGATGTCAGCCCAAGTAAGGCCGCCTTCAATAGCAGGTACTCCAGTACGTGGCTCTGAAATCTGCTTGCCAAAGAAAGACATGATAGTCTCAGTGAACTGTGGCATGTAAGGATGAGCCATAATCATCAAATCTTTTATCATGTAGCAAAGATTGTGAATAAGCTTTGCTGCCTTTTCAGGATCAGTTGTCCTTGTCTTCCATGGCTCTGTGTCCTGAAATGCTTTGTTACCTATGTCTGAAATTGCAAAAATTTCATGGAATGCATCCTTCAATTCTGCCCATTCAAGATGCTCTGTTATTTTTGCCTCATGCTCGCGGACACTCTTCCACAATTCTTCATCTACAGGAGCATCAGGGATTTTTGAGTCATAGTATTTTGTTACAAACAAAAGTGTTCTGTTTACAAGATTTCCAAGATTGCCAATCAGCTCTCCATTATATTTTTCACGGAATTCTTTCCATGTAAACTGATAGTCCTGGGTCTCAGGCCTGTTGTAGAAGATATAAAATCTCCATGCATCAGCCTTTATTCCGCTTTCCTTTGCATCAGAACCGAATACTCCGACACCCTTACTTTTTGAGAATTTTCCATCTTCATAGTTAAGGTATTCTGTTGAAGACATGTGGTAAAGCTTAGTCCAATTGTGACCGCTTCCTAAAAGAGTACATGGGAATACTACAGTGTGGAACGGAATGTTATCCTTTCCAATAAACTGGAACAAATCTACAGGAGCTTTGCCCTTAGCTTCTTCGCTTTCTTCAGGGCACCACCAGCTTTTCCAGTCAAAAGACTCTTTTCCAGCTGCTTTAAGTTCATTTGCAAGTTGTTTTGTAATTGACATGTATCCGATTGGAGCATTGAACCAAACATAGAATACTTTATTTTCGTATCCATCTTTTGGAACAGGGATGCCCCATTTCAAGTCACGTGTAATGGCACGCTCGTTCAATCCGTCACGAATCCATGCTTTCGTAATTTTTACAGCGTTCTCAGACCATTTTCCTTCTTTGCTTGTTTTTGTCATCCATTCGTCAAGTTTTGAACTGATTGAAGGAAGGTCTATGTACAGATGCTTTGTATCTTTTACTTCTGGCGTAGAACCACATGTTGAACAGCGAGGGCTTTTAAGCTCTGTAGGGTCAAGCAGAGAACCACACTTTTCGCACTGGTCTCCGCGTGCATCTTCATATCCGCACTTTGGACAAACACCGCGCACAAAACGGTCTGCAAGGAACATGTTACAGTGATTGCAGTACAACTGCTTGTTTGAATGTTCCTTTATGAATCCGTTTTTATCGAGGGATGTAAAGAGCGACTGGGTGATTTCTGTACATTCTTCATTTGATGTGCGTCCGAATTTATCAAATGCAATATCAAACCAATCGTATATTTCCTGATGCTGCTTGTAGTAATAATCGCAGAGTTCGCGAGGTGTTTTCTTTACTTCAAGAGCTTTTGTTTCTGTAGCTGTTCCATATTCATCGGTACCGCAGATGTAAAGAGTGTCGTAACCACGGCTGCGGCAAAAACGTGCAAATACATCGGCACTCAACATTTGAATGAGATTTCCGAGATGTGGAATATTATTTACATAAGGTAATGCAGAGGTAATAAGTCTTCTATTCATAATTCACCTATTATAGAAGATTATTATACTATGGTCAATTATGACCGTTTTTCTGCATTTAGAGCTTTACGTTTTTTATTTCTGTAACAAGTTCCCTCATGCTGCCGCTTGAACCTTTTTTCATGACAAGGGCTTTTCCGTCTTTTATGACTACAATAATGTCCTCAACTCCACATAGTGCAACAGGAATGTCGGAATATACAAAGTTGTTCTTGCTTTTTACAGAAACAATTTTATCATTTTCACTTGTGTAGTGCTTTTCAAATGCGTCCCAGCAGCCTACATCATCCCATGTAAATGAAGCTTTTACAGCTGCGGCTTTCTGAGTGCGCTCTGCAATGGCATTGTCTACCGCAATGGCTTTTACAGTTTTGTAAGATTCAACCATAGGCTGCCACTGACTTATGCATTTTGTTCCGTTTATGAGAGTGCAATCTGGAGCAGAGGCATTTTCAAAGTTTTTAAAGCTGTCTGCAATCGTGCTTTCATAAGTCTGTATTTCATTCAAAAAGAATGTATCCATAAATGCAAACATGCCGCTGTTCCAGGAGTATTGACCACTGGCTAAATACTGCTTTGCTGTGTCTGCATCTGGCTTTTCCTTAAACTGTGCAATCTTGAATACAGAGCCATCAGTGTGAATGTTTTCGCCATGCTTAATGTAGCCGTATCCTGTGGCTGGTTCTGTTGGTGGAATTGCAAAGCAGACGAAGTTGCCTTGTTTTGCAACTTCTGCTGCCTTGTAACAGTCTGCAACGAAATTTGCTTCTGGCTCAATGATGTGGTCGCTTGTGAGCACAAGCATTGTATGCTCATTTTTGTCAAATAGATGTAAAAGCTTACATGCAAGAACGAGTGGGGCACAAGTGTGGCGGGCACAAGGTTCTGCAAGAATGTATAAATCTTCCTGCATTTTCTTCTGCTGTTCTGCTGATACCTGCTTTTTTAATGTCTCGCAGTGCTGTGCAACAACATTCTGTATGTCTTCACGGGTTATAATAAGTATTTTTCCTGTTGGTTTTACTGCAAGCGCTCTGAGTATTGAAGTCTGCAAAAAGGATATGCCGTTTTTAATGGAAAGGAACTGTTTTGGAAAAGCAGGGCTGGAAGCTGGCCAAAGGCGTTCCCCGAATCCACCTGCAAGAATTATTACATCCGAAATGGATGTGACATCCGTAATTTCTTTATTTGACATTTTATATTTCCCTTACTATTGAATTATATATAAGCAGTCTCTAGTATAACATTATGGCTTTATTACTGCAATGGCGGATTTTTTGCATGATGCTATCTCTGATACTATCTGCCAGACACAACATCATGCTTGAATCATCGGACCAGCTGCCTTTGGGAATTTCATAGGTACCATAACCTGTCATGTCTGTTACAGGATTCTTTTTTAGATATTCTCTATTCGCAAATTCAACAGGAACTCCAAGAGCATCGGCCACTATTGCACCGTATAATGTATTTCTAATCTTATATTTCATATTATTATTATAGAATAAATTTTATGAACATGTGTAAAAATCTAAAATTTATTTTTTTTACTCAATGGGTTTACTCCTTTCAAAGTATTTTGGAACAAGTTCAAACATATCTTTGCTACTTCCTATTCTAATAAAACGTTCATTTGCAAAAGAAACAGGCACAGTCTTTGCGGCAGGAATTGTAAGCACTACAATTTTTTTTCCTCTAACCGAAGCAGAATTACGAAGTCTTTGAAATACTACAATTTCAGTTTTCCAAGTCCGCACCTGAAAAGGCAAAAGTTACTGCAATTACCAATGCACGTATTTGCGGTATATAAAGAACACAGACTTGCGGTATAGCAAGAACACAAACTTGCGGTATAGAAAGAACATAGACTTGCGGTATATAAAGAACACAGACTTACTTCTTGTAAAAAGTATCTACAAAAGACAGATTATGTGTTATATTATAAGTATCCCAAAAGCAGGAGGCATTTTATGTCAGATGCAGCATTTGCAGAATTAACAAAGACAGCAACAGCTCTTGATTACAATCATCGCATAATACTCTTAAATCTACTTGCACAGAGTCTTTACAGTGATGAAATTTCTCAACATGAAGAAGGAATGAACGGACTTGATGAAGCAATTGCCGAAGTATAGCGCGGAGAAGTGTTCTATTACGATACAGTTGATGAAATGTTTGAGGATGCAAGAAA
>CAMVHR010000060.1 GCA_947167345.1 uncultured Treponema sp. | reverse complement strand
GCTTAATACTTATGCCGATTCAAACTTCAATCCACAACTATTGACAATTTCTCTACATCCTGCTATTGTTGCCAAGAATAAAATGATGTAATTTCTATCTTTTGAATTGATAAATGAATACGAGGAGAAAATAAAAAATGACAAATCAGGAAATTGTAAGCAAGCTTTGGAATCTTTGTAATATCTTGCGGGATGACGGCATTACGTATCATCAGTATGTAACAGAACTTACATATATTCTTTTCTTAAAAATGGCAAAGGAAACCAAGACTGAGGACTCTATTCCAGAAGAATATCGCTGGGACAAACTTGTGGCTCACAGCGGAATTGAACTGAAAAAGTTTTACAAGGAACTGCTTACAAATCTTGGTGAAAACACGAAAGGTCGCGTTCAGCAGATTTATCAGGGCGCAAGTTCTAATATTGATGAACCGAAGAACCTTGAAAAGATAATAAAATCAATTGACGAACTTGACTGGTATTCTGCAAAGGAAGAAGGGCTTGGCAGCCTGTATGAAGGTTTGCTTGAAAAGAATGCTAACGAAAAGAAAAGTGGTGCAGGACAGTATTTTACTCCTCGTGTTTTGATAGATGTAATGACGCAGTTGATTGCTCCACAGGTAGGGGAACGCTGTAACGATCCTGCATGTGGTACGTTTGGTTTTATGATTGCGGCGGATGCTTTTGTAAAGAGCATTACTGATGATTACTGTGATTTGACTGAAAAAGATGCAGAGTTTCAGGTAAAAGAAGCTTTTACTGGTGGTGAACTTGTTCACGAGACACATCGCCTTGCATTGATGAATGCCATGCTTCACAACATTGAAGGAAAAATCGTCCTTGGCGATACATTGAGTGAGAGTGGAAAAGCAATGACAGGCTACGATGTTGTTTTGACGAATCCTCCATTTGGTACAAAGAAGGGCGGTGAGCGTGCAACACGTGATGACTTTACATACACTACAAGCAACAAGCAGTTGAACTTTTTACAGCACATCTACCGTTCACTTCGTACTACTGGAACAGCACGTGCTGCCGTTGTCCTGCCAGATAATGTTCTTTTTGCAGATGGTGACGGTGAAAAAATCCGTGTGGACTTAATGAACAAATGTAATCTGCATACAGTTCTTCGTTTGCCTACGGGAATATTTTATGCACAGGGCGTAAAGACTAATGTTCTTTTCTTTACACGCGGAAAGACTGATGAAAACAATACGAAAGAAGTCTGGTTCTACGACCTGCGTACAAACATGCCGAGTTTTGGCAAAACAAATCAGCTAAAAAAAGAACATTTTGCCGACTTCATAAAAGCCTATACTGCGCAAGATCGCAGTTCTATCAAAGATGAACGATGGAACTGCTTTACTCGAGAGCAGATTGCCCAGAAAGGCAACAGCCTTGACCTAGGGCTTATCCGCGATGAAAGCATTCTTGACTATGAAGACCTTCCAGACCCAATCGAAAGTGCCGAAGACGCAATTGCTCAGCTTGAAATGGCTGCAGATTTAATCCGTGATGTAGTGCAGGAGCTGAAAAAGACTGTGTAAACTTGTTTTAGGCAATTGCTCCTACGGCTCCAAAAATGCCTAGGCTTGCAAGCATCATGATTACGCCGGCAAGAAGGACTCCGAGACTTACTGCTATTACTGTGTCCTTGAACTTCATGTTCAGAAGGCTTGCTGCTAAGGTGCCTGTCCAAGCTCCTGTTCCCGGGAGCGGAATGCCTACAAAAAGGAGAAGGGCAAGAAAGAGTCCTTTTCCTGCTTTTTGCTCAAGCTTTTTACCTGCCTTTGAGCCTTTTACCAAAAAGAAGGTGCAGATGCCGCCAATCAATTTTTTATCCTGTCCCCATTCAAGAACTTTTCGTGCAAAAAGGTAGATGATTGGAACAGGAATCATGTTCCCGATTATACATATTATGTATGAAGAGATGATTGGAAGTCCCAATCCCTGCGATACTGGAATTGCACCTCTAAGCTCAATGAGTGGAACCATGGAAATAAGGAATATTATAAGATAATTTTTAAGCATGGGTAGCAGTATACTTTATTTTAATATGAGTGAAAAGAGGAAAATAAAACTTGACAACTGCAATATATGTATTTTACAGTTTTACAAAGAAGTGATGTTTTGATCAGAGAGGAGGTTTGTCTATGAAAAAGCTAATTCTTTTCGTACTGCTTGCTGTGTGTCCATTTTTCGTTGCAGGTGAAAAATGGGTGCAGGATGAAATAATGTATTCTTCTGATGGCAAAACACTTTATGTTTCTAGCTTTGCTTCTGCAATAAAGGAAGAAGCCCTTGCTCCTAAAGTTGAGATAGTGCGTACGTACAACAATTCTACTGCAGAAGCTTGGCTCAGAAAGCATGGCTGGAAGGTATGCGCAGTAAGCCCGGACTATACAGAATTTGCAAGAAAAGCTTCCATTGCACTTAAGATTGATGGCATGGAAGCAGGAGACGAGTACTGGAGCATAAGGCGCAAAAAGCTTCAGATGGACTGGATTAACACTACCAATGTCTCCGGTCCTTTCAGTAGTAACAAGGAAACTAAGGATTATGAGACTGTAAATGATGTGGACAGGTCGTTTCTTGTTCCGTTTGATGACGGAAGCATGATGCTTGTCCGTGCAGAAACCGATATACTTGTACGCTATCTGGATAAGGCTTATAAACAGACTAAAGAATTGAACATAAAGATGGAGCTTCCTTTGTTTGGCGGTTTTTTTGCTTCTGCGGATGGCTTTTATTATGTCATACTGGGGCGCGAGAATCCTCGTGATTCAGATAAGGCGGAAGTAATCAGAATAATAAAGTATGATTCCAAGTGGAAGCGGGTAAACTCATGTTCACTGTTCGGTACAAATACGAGTACACCCTTTATCGGGGGGCTTCACTGTACAGAATTCGATAATCATCTTTATATTCGTACCGGGCATCTTATGTATGCTTCAAAGGATGGTCTGAAGCATCAGGCAAACATGGCGATTGACTTGAACAAAAATACTATGAAAGTCGTGTATTCAATGGCAAATGTCAGCAGCATAGGTCCTAGCCAGTACGTAAGCCATTCATTTAATCAACTTGTTGTCACAAAGAACGGCATTATGGTTGGTGCAGACCATGGAGATGCTTATCCTCGTTCTATTGTACTTGGAAAGAACAAGAGGGGGCTGCATGAAAGCGATGGTGGTAACGGTGCTTACTCATATATAAATGCCTGCACCATTCCTGGTTCTGTTGGGGACAATTTTACAGGAACCTCACTCGGTGACATTTCGGTCTCTGATACTCATTATCTTGTTGCATATAACCAGGTGTATGATGAGGCATTTAAAAATAAAGGCAAAAAGACTAGAAACATATTCCTTGCTTCAGTGCAGGATACGAAAGATGGTTTTTCAAAACCTGTCGTAAATATGGTTACTGACTATGCGCAGGGCATGGATCCTGCCCGAACTCCGCATTTGGTCTGCTATGGCAGAAACAAGTTTCTTTTGCTGTGGACGCGTCATACTACCGTGTTTTATACTACCGTTGACGGAACTGGAAAGACTGGCGTCATACACAGTTTTGAGGGCAATCTTTCTGACTGTAAGCCTGTTCTTTGTGGTGGATTTATAACATGGTATGTAACTGACGGAAACAATATTACATTTTACCGCATTGATTCACAGCACATTGACTGGGGAAGTCAGGTTGTACGAGGTAAGGTTCAGGCTTCTTCCGCTCACACTTATGAGCCAGAAATTCCTCAGCCACAACCTGAAGTCCCTCAACCCGAGCCAGAAAAGCCAGAGCCACAACCTGAAGTCCCTCAACCCGAGCCAGAGAAGCCGAAACCAGAACCAGAAAAACCGAAGCCCCAACCTGAGAAACCTAAAGAGCCTGAAAAACCTCGAATTCCTCGTTCTGTGGAGGTTGCAAAAAAAGGACAGGCAATTTCATGCAAGAACTATGAGTACGAGACTGGTGACTTTACTGATGTAAACAAATGCTATGTATGGGATTTTTCTGAGTACATCTCTGCCCCCGGACAGTATACAATCCTTTTTAACTACCAGTCTGGTGTGGGCATTGTCATGTCGGAAGCTGCTATTCTTGTAGACGGGGAATTTTATGCAGCATTCCCTGAATCAAAAAAGATAGACAGAAACTCACGCAAAGGTAAGTTTATTTTTAATCTTCCGTCCAAGGCAAAGAAAGTCCAGCTGACTGCTTATGTAAAGACTGTGGAAAAGGGTAAGTTCTATGGAACGATTGATATAATTCATGACATGACACTCATCATTCCTAGGGGAAGAAAAGTTCTTCTTTATGAAGAGTTTAGCGAGCGCAAGGACTTTAACAAAGTTATATTCCCAAATACTCTTGTTGAGATTGGAGGTCACTCTCTTGAAAGAACTCCTTTGGAAAAAGTAGAGATACCTGGCACAATAAAAAAAGTGGGTAGCTTTGCTTTCTTTGACATGAAGAATTTGCAGGAGGTTGTTTTTAAGGAAGGTGTTGAGGAAATTGGAGAATATTGTATTGATACAAGGAGCTATAATGTAGTTACAGTTACAGTTCCTGATTCCATGTCCGTTTTTGGCAGGTTCTGTATTACAAACAATTCTATATGGAAGATAAATAAAGGTAGCAAGGCCGATGAATATGCTAAAAAGCAGCGTTTTGTAAGCATTACATATCTGAATGTAACTTTTGCAAGTCCGCCAGACCAACAGATAGTAATGCCTCAGGAAGCCGTTACTCCTGCTGGAACAAAGAAAAATTATGCTTATGAGACTGGCGACTTTACAACTTCCGATGCAAGCTATGTATGGGATTTTTCTCCGTACATTAAGAATGCCGGTAATTACAGCATAATGTTCAGCCGCAGGGATGGTGCATATCTTGTACTGTCAAATGTTGTCATTGTCGCAGATGGAAAGCAGGTTGCATCTGTTCCTCAGTCACAGACTGCTGACATGAAAAACCGCATCACCATAAGTTTTAAGCTCCCTGCAAATGCAAATAAAGTTGAGTTAAAGGCTAGTGCAAAAATGTCAAGAAGCGGTACGTATAGGGGAACTATAGATGTCCTGATGGGATCAACCCTTATAATACCTACAGGGCGTACTGTTACAGAGCGTGATGAGTTTTATAAGCGGACTGATTTTACTTCAATAATGTTTCCTCCGACTCTTAAGGAAATTGGTAACAGTTCTTTTGAAGGGTGTGCAGTTAAGACTTTAGACATTCCTGGTACTGTGAAAAAGCTTGACAGGTATGCGTTTTTTGGATGTAATTCTTTGACAGAGGTTCGACTCCAAGAAGGTGTTACTGAAATAGGAGAGTGGGCGTTCTGTGGTACCAAGACTAAGTTCCGCATATACATTCCTGCAAGCATAACGGCATTTCCTGGGGGTGTGACTGAAAACATGGCTATCTGGGTAATCTACAAGGGCAGTAGTGCGGAAGCCTATGCAAAGGCACGGAACTATACAATAGAATTCCGCTATAACGAGGATTAAGAAAAAGATTATGAATAATAAGGCTTCGTCAAACAACTTTGGTAGTGCATCTTTTTATGTACAGGCATTGAAAATAGCCGTTCCTGTAATGGCACAAATGCTCATTCAGAATTTGGTTTCGCTTATTGACAACTTTATGGTTGCCGGTTTGGGGGACATAAAAATGTCTGGAGTAAACATTACGGGGCAAATAATTTTTGTGTTCATGGTCTTCATGAATACAATTAATATGGCTGGCGGCATTTTTATGACGCAGTTTTTTGGAGCAAAAGATAAACACGGAATGAAGCAGGCTTTTTGCTTTAAAATGTGGGCAGGTCTTCTTGTCGTTTCAATTTTTTCACTTGTCTGCTTTGTAATTCCACGGCAGGTGTTGGGACTGATGGTGATGGGAAACTCTCAGGCAAATTCTATTTTGGATGAGGGAGAAAAATATGTCCGCATAATGGGCTTTATGGGAATTCCGTGGGTCATATCTGCAATGATTTCTTCATCCCTGCGTGAAATTGGAAAGGTAAAAGTTCCTCTTGTAATTTCGGTTATTGCAACTCTGGTAAACACTTTTTTTAACTGGCTCTTGATTTATGGAAACCTTGGAATGCCAAGACTTGAAGTTAAGGGTGCTGCAATTGCTACTGTCATTGCACGTACCGTAGAGGCTGTCGTCTTTATGGGATACATGATCAGAAACAAGCCTGATTTTGCAATAAAGCTTTTTGATTTATTCCGAATAAACTTTAAGCTGTTTGGCAATATTCTTCGTAAAGCATGGATGATTATGCTTTCAGAGATGGTATGGGCTATTGCCGAAACTATTACGACTGCATTGTATAATGGTCGTGGAGGTGCGGATGTTGTTTCTGGAATGTCTGCAAGTTTTGCAATTTCAAATCTTTTCTTTGTGGCCTTCAGTGGAATTATTACTGCAACAGGGGTCATAATTGGAAAAGATTTAGGCAGTGGCGAACTTGACAAAGCTCGTCTTGAAAAGGTTTGGCTTTTGAACGGTGCAAAAATTTTCGGTCTGTTCTTTACCGGTGTGGGATTTTTGTGTATGCTCTTAGTTCCTGTTGTCTTTATAAATTTGAGCTTGAATTCTCAGACTATCTGCCGTCAGATGGTTTTTGTAATGGCTGTTTACATGCCTGCATGGGTGTACATAAACGGGCAGTTTGCAGTAAGTCGTGCCGGTGGGGACACAATGATGGGAATGCTTGTCGATGGAATTGGAAATGTCTGCATTGTGATTCCTGGCATTTTCCTTCTTGCAAAGTGTACGTCGATAGGACCTGTTGCAATGTATGCAATCATAAAATTTGTAGAAGTTCCCAAAATCATAATAGCCCATTTTTGGCTTAAAAAAGAAAAATGGGTGGTGAATCTTGCAAAGAAAGAGGAGTTATGATTGAAAACCGATATTGATTCGATGTCTTTGATCATCTTGAAAAACTTCCGTTCAGTTTTTATGACACGCACCGTACTGGAAAAATAATGTCTCGTGCGACAACTGACCTGTTTGAAATTACAGAGCTTGCGCATCATGGACCGGAAGATTTTTCTATTGCAGTTCTGACTATTTTAGGTTCGTTCTTTTTTCTTTTGACAATACGCTGGGAACTTGCAGTTATTGTCATTGTAGCTCTTCCTCTCATGATTTTTATTGTGATTGCGTCACGAAGAAGCCTTTCCAATTCCTCTATTGCTGTAAAGGAGACTACTGCTGAAATAAATGCTGGACTTGAGTCGAGCAGTTTGCCACGGGAATGGCAGTCTTTCAGCGTTTTTTGGAAATTATGCGTACAGAAGAAGAACCGGCTGACAGACCTGATGCAATAGAAATTCTTTCAGCACGTGGAAACATTACTTTTAAGGATGTAGATTTTTCTTATACAAAAGTTTTTCCTGTCTTGAAAGGTGTAAGCATGGAAATTCACTCTGGTGAAAAATTTGCTCTTGTTGGAGCGAGTGGAGGTGGAAAGTCAACTATCTGCAATTTGATTCCGCGTTTTTATGAAGTTACGGGGGGTGAAATCAGTCTTGACGGAATCAATATCCAGAAAATCAAAAAGTATTCCCTTCGTTCACAGATTGGCATTGTGCAGCAAGATGTATTCCTGTTTGCAGGAACAATCCGCGAAAACATTGCTTACGGAAAGCCTGATGCTACTGACAAAGAAATTGAAATGGCTGTACGCAGGGCAGAAATTCACGATGACATTATGCTTATGCCTAACGGATACGATACGATTGTCGGTGAAAGGGGCATTAAGCTTAGCGGTGGACAGAAACAAAGAGTTTCGATTGCCCGACGTTTCCTTAAGAATCCTCCGATTCTGATTCTGGACGAAGCTACTTCTGCACTTGATACTGCTACGGAAATAAAAATTCAACATTCTTTTGATGAGCTTTCAAAGGGGCGGACTACAACAATAAAGAATGCTGACAAAATTGCCGTTGTTACTGACCACGGTGTTGCAGAACTTGGAACACATGATGAACTGATGGCTAAAGGCGGAGAATATTACAATTTGAGGACTGTACAGAAAGAATAATGAAGCATTACCAGTGAGCCGCATATTGCTATAAAAAGTAAGTCTTCATCATGCCTTTTCCCTTTACATCGATTTCTGCTGTTTCGCTGTATTGGAAAATGTTTGAAGTCTGTGCCCTTGTAGCTTCTGTTACATGTATTCGCATTGGTATTCCCGTGCTTTCCATTCGGCTTGCCATGTTTACTGTGTCGCCCCAAATGTCATAAATAAACTTGGTCTTTCCTATGACACCGGCAACGAGAGGACCAGAGTTTATTCCAAGCCTTATTTGAAGCTTTATTGGCGAAGTCGCGTTGAAATAACGGACATCATCTAAAATGCCTTTTGCAAATCTAACCATTTTTCTGGCTCCATCATTTGCTCGCTCTTGCGTAAGTCCGGTTGCTGCCATGTAGGCGTCTCCGATTGTCTTGATTTTTTCTATGCCTTCGCGGTTAGCACGTTCATCGAACATGGAAAACATTTTGTTAAGCATCGTGACGACTTCTTTAGCCCTCATTTCTCCGCTCACTTTTGTGAATCCCACAATGTCTGTAAAAAGAACCGTGACATTCGGATATTCTTTTGCTATTGTGCTGCTTGGATGGGCAGTAAGTTCTTTTGCAATTTCTTTTGGAAGAATGTTTAAGAGAAGACCTTCCGAACGGTTTTTTTCCGCTTCAAGCTCTTTTGTACGTTCCTTTACAGTGTTTTCAAGTTTTCTGTTTTCTTCTTCAATGCGGATAAGCTTTCCTTCAAAGAGCATGATTGTCGTTGAAATGATGAAAATAACAAAGAGCAGTGAGAGAAAAACATCAAAAATGACATTTGTGAGAGGTTTTAAAACGCTTGAATATGTGAATACGATTTTTTGCGAAAGAGGGTCATAGTTATGTGGCGTGTACATGATGCAGCCGAAGCCAAGAGTCTTTAGAGGTGTGATTGTGTAAAATCCTTCTCCGTGGATGTTTTCTTTGTCACCTTCATGAGGTTTGTTGACATTCAATGTACCTTCTGAAAGAGCAAATGTTCCATTCCATGGTCCTGGATCTACTGAGCAATCTTCAGGAACTGAAATTGAAAACTTCCAATCAGTGATTATCGTACTTCTCATGTTGTTAAAAATAATGCCATCGTACTGTGCACCAGTCCTGTCAGGATCACCTTCGTCAACCCAGTGCTTTTCTGCATTTCGACCAAACGTTACACAAACAGATTCTGAAGAATCGTTTTCAGAATACGGTTCTCCTATTGCCAGTGTTTTTTCAGAAAGAGGAATGCCTTTGATTGAAACGATTACAAGAACCAAAAGAATTCCACCCAGACTTACAGAAAATGTCTGCCAGAAACGGTTTCTTACGACCCTTTTTTGTGTTTCTACTGTCGTATTTTTCGTTTTGTAGACTGGATTTAAAATTGAAGATGCCCGTTCTCCAGAATAAAATTCAAGTTCCATTAATTTTATGGAAGAGTAAAAAAGGTGTAGAGCACAAATCCCAAATGAAATATTTATCCAGGGAAAGCTGTAGACTGTAAGAATTAGAACTATGCCGATTAAAGGAAAAATAAAATAAATAAAAAGGGAAATAAAGACATTTTTCTGAATCTTTTTTCTGTTTTGCATTAAAAGTGTTAGCGTGATGAGCGCTGTTAAAAGTCCTAATGCAACACTTAATGGGTAAAAAGTGTTTCTGTGGTAAACATTACTCGCATCAAAATAATAAAAAAAGTCTGTGAACTGAGTGATTACGGTAAGAATGATTCCAATGATGCAGAAAAAAAGAACTATAAAAAGTTGTATGGGAGTTTTGTCCTCGCTTGAAGATTTTGAATTTAAAACAAGGGAAAAATTTAAGCGTGACTGCTGTATAAATTCACATACATAAAAACAAAAGAAAAAGGGTATTGAAAAATTACATATAAAAACAAAAAAATTGCATAGGCGCACCATATACCAGCCTGTTTCACTGGTATTTCCACGGTAAAAGTAAGCGAGTGCATCGAAGAGGAGTAAAAATCCTGTAAAAAATTCAATAAGAATAAGAGTTCGTCTGGCATTATGCTTTAATTTATGACCTGAGATTAAAAAAATTCCAGACTGAAAACAAAATAAAGAGAGAAAAATAAGTGTTGAAATACTAATAACTTTTGAGATGTCTGTCATTTAATTTTCCTGATTGATGTTTTCACAACATTATAACAGGAAAAATGGAAAATTTAAAGGAAATCTTTTTTAGTCATGGTTTTACTAAAAACCCATCTTTTATTTTGCAAGTGAATTCCTATTGACTTTTATGATTGTGACAGTTATATTAGATTTAGTTACCGAATAATCGGTAACTAAATACCATGGAACGGATGCTATGGCAGAATCTACAAAGGAACGTATTATACAGGCGGCTTTCTCTTTTTATAAAGTCCTGAATTTTGACAGGGTTTCTCTGTCTCAGATTGCAGGACGCGTTGGCATAAGCAAAGCTGCTATTTTTAAGCATTTCAAGAACAAAGAAGCGCTTTCTCAGGAAATGAATAATCGTCTCTGCGAATCTATGATAGAAATGCTAAAGCCTGTATTTTATCTTTTTGAGCAGAATAAGCCTGGTGAAGCAATTTCCCGCATCATAAAATATCTGCTGATGCATCGGGAATATTTGGGCTATTTACTTTCCATGTCCATGATGTTTAATGAAAACTTTATTGTAACAGAATTCCGCAGGAGAGGAGTTACTATTTTTGATAATATTATTGATGACGATGGCTCTATAATAGATAAGCAGCGCTATCTTTTCATGGAGTTTATAGGAAACACAATTATATATTTTACAATAAAACGACTTCATGACGGAGACTATAACAAGGAAAATCTTATTCCTTTGGAAGAATTTTGTGACTCTGTTTGCTTTTTTATAGAAAACGGAATTGCAAGCAATGATGCTTCTGTAGATTTAGATAAACTTGTTCTTATTGATAATATTTGTTCTGAAAAAATAAAGACAATAAAGCCTGTAAACAAGATGGTAAAAGTTATTGCAGGCATTGTTGATAATGTTGGTTTGGCTGGGCTTACTGTAGAAAAAATTGCAGGAGCTTTAGGCATGGCAAAAAGCAGTCTTTATTCATCATTTGAAAATAAGGTAGATATGATATCTACACTTATAGAAAATGAATTTGAAACTTTGAGGGATTTAATAGTCAGTAATATTTCGCAGTTAGATTCTTCCTATGAAAAATTATACGCAATAATGCAGACTGAGTTCTGCTATTTTAAGGAACGTCCTGAATTCATGATGATATTCAGAAATCTTTTAATGAACAGGACATTACAAGAAAAGTTTGAAAATAAGAAAGAAGATGAATGCTGGAGTGTATTCTTAAAAAATTTTTTTGCGGAAGATTCTTTTACTGAATCTGTTTTGCTGTGGATTTTAGTTTTACCTGTAATGATATATGGAAGCTTCCTGAAGAGGGGGCTTGAAAATGATGTTGTGCAAGATTCCGTTAAAGAGGTTTTTCTTATGATGGAATTTGGTGTTAAGAAGAAATAGGAGCATAATTTGAAGAGAAATATTGTTAGTGGCATTTTTATGTGCCTGGCTTTATCAGCAGCATTTTCTCAAGAGCCTGTTACATTTACTGTAGAAAAAGCTGTTGAATATGCAATGAAGAATAGCCGAACTCTTAAGAGTGCAGATATTGATCTGGAAATAAAGAAAAGAGCTGCCGATTATTCCTGGAATGTACTTGTTCCGAATGTACAAGTGAGCGGAACTTTGAGCCGACAGAATGACATAAGTTCTACAATAGATTCTGCAAATGCAAGCGTTCAGATGGCAAATGCATTCAGTGCTCTTACTGGTTCTCCAAAACAGAAGCCTATTGAAGAAACTGAAAGCATGCACTGGGCTGCTGTAGGTAATCTTGGAGTGAGTTGGAATTTCAGTCTTGCATATATTGAGCAGATTAAGGCTGCAAAACTTGATTATGAAACAGGATTAATCACAAAAAAGCAGAGCATGAAGGAAACCGAAGTAAACGTAAAAAAATTGTTTTACGGACTTCTTTTACAGCAGGAAAATATAAAACTGCAGAAGGTTACTCTGGAAAATGCACGTCGAAGAAGTAATCAGGCTTATACAAACTATGAAAATGGTTCTGTGCCTGAATTGAGTTATCTGCAGGCGTATGTTGCATACGAGAATCAGAAGCCGTCTGTTGCAGATGCAGAAAGGACTTTCAGACAGCAGATAGATACTTTTGCTTTTATTCTTGGCTTGCCTGTCGGAACGGATATCGTCTTAGACGGCTCTATTGAACCTGAGTATATCGACCTTATTGCGGATGAATTGATTTCTCAATATGGTTCAGGAAGTTTGGATATACAGTCTCTTGAAAGTTCTAAAAAGACTCTGGAAGCAAATTTGCGTGCGTTGAATTTGAGCAGCTTCAGCCCTGCGTTTGCTTTTAATTACGGATTTCAGCCAATGCATACTGATGCTTTTAATTCTGACAATTCTTGGTTTGATGCTGATAACTGGAAAGACAGCGGTTCTATGAGTTTTACCCTTGCATGGAACATTACGAACATGTTGCCTTTTTCTGATAACAGGCAGAAAGCTCAGGATTTGAAGGATAATATCAAGAAACTGGAACTGTCAAAAGAGACTCTCAAAGAAAACCAAAAGATGGAAGTCATAAAGGCTCTTGATACAATGAAGTCTGCACGTGAGCAGATACATGCAATGAGCCGTAACATAACCCTTGCTCAGCGTTCTTATGAAATGGCGGAGCGTTCTTATCAGGCAGGAACGACAGAACTGCTTTCCCTTCGCGATTCTGAGGAACAGCTGTTCAAAGCAAAGCTTGGGTTGGCAAATCAGAAGTTTAATTATATTGCAGCAATGCTTGACTTAGAAAAGATATTGAATACAACATTTGGAGATTAAAATGAAAAAGATATTTATTGCCATCCTTTTGACTGGATTTGTTTTGGCAGGATGTAAGAAACCTGATGCCGCTCCTAAAGCTGCTCCTCAGGAAGAAGAAGTTGTTTATGCAGTTACAGGATATAAGACTATAACTGGTAATCTTGACGATTATCTTGAATTTGGTGGAGATGTATCGTCTGTTTCTGCTGTTGATGTAATTCCTGACATGGCAGGAAAGATTTCCAACATTCTTGTAAGTGTTGGTGACATGGTAAAAAAAGATCAGGTGATTGCCTATGTAGACGCAAGCCGCCCTGGAATGAATTACAAGGCGAGTCCTGTAAAGGCTCCAATAGCAGGAAGAATCATTTCTTTTACTCCTATGCTTGGTGCGACTGTTTCACAAGCAATGCCGATTGCAAAAATAAGCAATACGGATGAACTTGAAATAAAGATGAGTGTGCCAGAACGTTTTATAAGCCGCATTCATAATAATCAGACTGCAAGCATTTCTTTTGATGCTTATCCTGGTGTTACTTTTTATGCACGCATTTTTGAAGTAAGCCCCGTCCTTGATACTTCCACTAGGACAATGGACGTAAAGCTTCGCATGTTAGAAAATGATGAGCGAATAAAAGTTGGTATGTTTGCTCGAATTCATCTTGTTACTGAAACGGTAAAGAATGCTACGGTAATTCCTTCTGCATGCATAATTACAAGGGACGGTAAACCTTTTGTTTTTGTGGTAAGCTCTGATTCCCAGACTGCATCCCTTCGTTCCGTTACTGTAGGAATGAATGTTGACAATAAATCTGAGATTATCTCAGGCATTTCAGAGGGAGAAGTGATTGTTGCCAAGGGACAGTCACTGCTTAATGATGGTGCAAAGATAAGCGTAATTTCAATGCAGGAGTAGGGAAATGACAATTTCTGAACATGCCGTTAACAAACCTGTAACAACGCTTCTTATATTTATAGTAGCCATTGCGCTTGGCATTTATTGTACACTGAATCTTTCTGTTGATATGTATCCAGACATGAAGTTTCCTTACATGCTGGTCATGACAAATTATAAGAATGCAGGACCTGAGGAAGTTGAGCAAAGCCTTACACGTCCTATGGAAAGTTCCCTTTCGGGTGTAAGTGGCTTAAAGACTTTGCAGTCGCAGTCTTCTGCCGGATTGAGCCTTATAATAATGGAATTTGACTATGGTGTTGATTTGGATTCTGTTGCGAATGAAGTAAGGGATAAAATAGACCTTGTGCGCTCCTATCTTCCTTCTGATGCTGACAACCCTATGTCTGTAAAGGCCGATCCTTCCATGTTGCCAATCATGACACTTGCACTGAGGGGAAACAGAACTCCAGAAGAACTTAGAAAATATGCGGAAGATATTGTACAGCCTCGCCTTGAACAGATAGATGGCATTGCTTCGGCAAACATTGCTGGAGGACGTGAAAAGTCAATCAATGTAGACATTCCTCGTGACAGGCTTGAAGCTTACGGACTGTCCATAAGCCAGATTGCCCAGATGATCGGGGCACAGAACATTCAAAGTTCTGGCGGTACTATTACAAGCGGCGATACAAACTATACAATCAAGACAAACGGAAAGTATACAAGTCTAGATGACCTTAAGAACACTGTAATATCCTATAAGGCTTCTCAGTCTGACGGAATGAGTGCCCCGTCCCTTAAGACGATTCGATTGCGTGATGTGGCTGACGTATACGAAGGTTACAAGACTGAAAGCACTCTTGCATATCTTGACGGCAATCCGTGTGTCATGCTCAACTTGCAGAAGCAGAGCGGAAAAAATTCCGTCAGTGCCGCAAAAAAAGTCCGCAAGGCTCTTGTTCAGATAAAGAAAGACCTCCCTTCTGATGTTGAGATGATTGAAACATCCAATACCACGGATGTTATTCAGCAGACGATTTCTGAAGTTGTAACGTCGGTCATACAGGGAGCACTCCTCGCTATTGCAGTTTTGTTTGTGTTCCTTCGTTCTTTCAAGAGCACTATTATTGTAGGTCTTGCAATACCTATTTCTGTATTCATAACTCTTCTTCTCATGTACTTTACGGGCATTACTGTAAACATGATTTCAATGGTAGGACTTTTGCTGGGAATTGGTATGCTTGTAGATAACTCCATAGTTGTTTTGGAGAACATATTCTCATACACGCAGAAAGGTGCAAAGGCTAGGGTTGCGGCTACATTAGGCTCTCAGGAAATGATAACCTCTATTACAGCCAGTACCCTTACTTCCGTGTGTATCTTCCTCCCTATGATTATGTTTCAAAAGCAGATTGGCATGATGGGAATGATGTTCCATGATCTTGCATATACAATCATATTCTCGCTAATGTGTTCCCTCATTGTTGCAATTGCCCTTGTTCCTGTTCTTACATCCAAGTACCTTAAAGTTGAAAAGCTTGCAAATGAAGGACATTCGGGAATATTCCATGGACTAAACCTTGCCTTTGACAATGCTTTCAGAAGCTTTGAAAATCTTTTTGGAAAAGGTGTTGCCTTTGTCCTTAAGTTGAGATGGCTGTGCATATTTCTTCTTATTGTTCTGTTTTGTCTTGCAGTTTATCAGACTATACGCATGGGATTCATCCTCATGCCTGATTCTGCATCAAATACCATTACTGTAACTATGGAACTTCCAAAAGGTACGACTCTTTCTGTCACTGATGATAACTTGCGTAGCCTTGAGTCCATGATTAAGAATGATTTGGAAGGGGTTAAATATTGTTCACTTTCTGTCGGCGGAACATCATTCATATCTTCCAGCTCTGAGACGAATACCGGTACTATTACAATTTCCCTTTACCCCCCTGAAGAAAGACAGGAAGGCTGGGATAACGAGCTTAGTGCAAAAACAAAAATACGCCGCTACTTTAACAAGTTTCCTGGAGCAAAGATAACTTTTGGCTCTAACATGAATAGTGTTTCGTCAGGGCAGATAAGTGTAGACATAAAATGTAATGACCTTGAAAAACTCAGGGCTACTGCCATAATGATTGAGTCAATCATACAGGAAAAGGCTATGGATGTTGTTACTGAGGTTACAAGTGATCAGGAAGAAGGTCTTCCGCAGCTTGAAATTCTTGTTGACCGTGAAAGAATGTATGAGCTTGGCCTTAACATTTACAATGTTGGAAGCGAGATAAGTTCTGCGATAAATGGCGTTACGGCAAGCCGCTACACTGATAACGGTGATGATATTGACATTGTTGTAAAGCTTAGTGAGCAGGACAAGTCAAAGATAAAGGATTTGGATCAGATATTCCTTACGAATACAACGGGTAACAGGGTGCCTCTTTCAAGCTTTGCAAAGTATATAGAGACTAAGGCTCCTGTAACAATTTTACGTGAGAATCAGGGGCGTATAATCCACGTTACGCTTAAGCCTGTAAGGGGAATTTCTGCTGCTGCCGTGCAGGCCAAGGTTATGTCTGTGATTAGTGAAAACTTGCCGAAAGACGAGACCGTAACCATTACTTTCTCTGGTGAAAGTGAGGATACGAAAGAAGCCCTCATGCATTTTGGACTTATCATCATCATGGCTATCATACTTGTTTTTGTCGTTATGGCAAGCCAGTTTGAGTCATTCCTTGACCCGTTCATAATTCTTTTGACGATTCCTCTTTCGTTCATAGGTGTTGTTGCCATTTATATGCTTATGGGGGAACAGCTGAGTATTGTTACTGTCATGGGAATGCTTGTTCTTGTTGGTACAATCGTAAATAACGGTATTGTTCTTGTTGATTATACCAATTTGCTGCGTAAGAGGGGACTTGAACTTAGGGATGCTTGCATTCAGGCTTCCAAAAGCCGTCTGCGCCCTATTTTGATGAGTACGCTTACTACAGTCATATCTCTTGCTCCTATGGCTTTCTTCCCTGGAGAAGGTTCTTCTTCAATGCATCCTATAAGCCTTACGGTTTTTGGCGGAATGACGTTTGGTTCTCTGATGACATTGTTCCTTATGCCATCCGTTTACTTTATAGTGAACAACAGACGACTTAAGAAAGCTGCCAAAAGGCGTGCAAGAATTGCTGCAAGGGAAGCCGCTTTGGAAAATGCTATCCGTAGACGTAACGAAAAAATTTTTGAAGTTTAGAATAGGGGAGTGCTAAATGGACAAAACTGAAAATAAGGTGACTAAAGCTGACCTTACAAAAGTCCGGCTGGAAATTATTTTTTCAGAGGCCTTGGAGGAAGATTTTCTTCAGGAATTTAAGGAATGCATGGTTGGAAAGCATTATACAAAGTTTTCTCATGTTATGGGGGCTGGATACAGTAATCCTCATCTTGGGGATTCCGTATGGCCTCAGCTTAATATGATGTATGTCATTTACTGCGACAAGGACGAAGCAAAAAAAATCCGCAAGATTATCCTTAAGCTTCGCAAAAAGTATATTACAGAAGGCATTGCCTGTTTTATGAGTCAGGCAATGGAACTGTAAT
>CAMVHR010000059.1 GCA_947167345.1 uncultured Treponema sp. | reverse complement strand
GACTACTTCTAGGGCGGTTTCCATTAATCGCAAACGGAGGCGGTCGCTCATTTACGAGCGTTCTCCATTACTTTTACTATACATTGACATCGCATAAAATGTCAACATTTTTGTTGGCTGTGCTTCTAGGAAAGCCGTCTGAATGATTGAAGTTTACTTCATGATTGCAGACGGCTTTTTTTATTAGTGCTTGCAAGCCTGTGTTACTGTCAGTGCAGTTTTACTATTTTGCCGTAAAGTATCCAGGTGACGATGGACCACCGTCTATGCGTGCGTAGGTCTTACCTAAACCAACGGCACTAAAGTCATAAACAGTACCTGCTCCACCAACGAGCGAAGTACAATCTGCAAATACACTCAAATCTGTATAGACATTTGTTGTTACAAAGCTAGAGGATGCATAAATGGTTGTCAAGCCAGAACAGCCATTAAACATAGCGTTCATCTCTGTAACATTATTTGTGTTAAAACTACTCAAATCCAAGCTGATCAAAGAGGAGCATCCTGTAAACATATAATTCATATCCTCAACATTGCGTGTGTCAAAATTGCTAACATCCAAGCTTGTTAGGGCTGGGTTTGAACCAAACATATAGTTCATATCAGTAACATGACTTGTATCAAAACCGCTTAATCCTGTTATCCCCGATAGAACTGATGTATCAGATGAGTATTCGCGGGTACAGAACATCAATTTCATGGAATTTACATTGCTCGTGTCAAAGCCACTTACATCTATGCTAGTCAAATTCTTACAACCATAGAACATCTGAGAAGAATCTGCATTCAAAGGTATCTTTTCATCACAGTCTGTATAGCCTTCTGCATAGTACTTTATGACGCTTCCAGAAATCCAGATCTTTACTTCCACTGCAGAACTTGAATCTGACATAGTACAGGTTATAGTTCCTGTGCCAGGAGGAGTGGTAGAAGCTCTAAACGTTTTATTTGGAGCTTCTGTCGCTCCAAGCGAAGTCTTTAGTAGAGAGTTTATCTCGCTTCCTGTCTTCAAGGTTACAGGCTTCCTCCACTTTGCATACAGCGTCAGGTTTTCCGTAATCTCGGTATCAAAATCATACGCTGTTGAAGAAAGCGTAACTCCGCTGTCGCTTGACGTGTACCAGTCAAGGAATGTACAGCCTGTCCATGTAGGATTTGTTGACGGTGCTGAAGCAGTATCGCCATAAGTTACAGTCTGTGCCGTGACAGCACTTCCCCCACTACCAGTGTCAAAACTAACAGTTGCAGTCCACTTTGCGTACAGAGTTTTTTCTCCGCTCGTGTCGCTTGCAATAGAGGTTACTTTCTTTGCCTCGGTAAATGCCTCATCCTCGTACCATCCTGCAAATGTAAGTCCTGTATGTGTTGGAGCTGGCATTTCAGTTGAAGTCCATCCAGTTGCAGGATAATACTTATATGCTCCTGTTGTAGTGGTATAGTCCGTGCCAAGTTCTATAGGGCTTACATAAGTAATTTCGCGAGAATCCCATTTTGCATAAAGAGTAATGTCAGAAGTTACTTTGCTCGTAAAGTCATACGCAGTTGATGAATACGTTACAGTTTCGCTCGCACCGCTTCCGCTTACAGTTCCTGTGTACCAACCCACGAAGGTTGCACCTGTCTTTGTTGGGTTAGCTGGTTTTACGGCAGCCGCCGTGTCTACGTTATATATACGTGGGTCGGACTCTATTGGACTTCCGCCATTTCTTGAGTCAAATGTAACTTTTGCCGTCCATTTTGCATAGAAAGTCCTGTTTCCAGTCTCTCCACTGTTGGCAGGTATTTCTGTTACTTGTGCACTTGTAAAGTCCGAATCCTCATACCATCCTGCAAAAGTAAGTTTTACGGCTGTCTGTTCTGCTTCTGTAGGAACATAAAGAGTCCGTCCTGATACTACGGTATATGTTTCGGAAGCTACGGCTTTTGCAGCTGAAACATAAGTAATTGTATAAGTTTGCGTGCCGAATACAGGTTTTAGCGTTATATTGTCAGTTATAGGTGTGTTAAAGCTGAAAGGTGTAGAAGTTTCGGTTGCTGTAGCGTCTGCCGTCCAGAACGAGAACGCCATTCCTGCAGAAGGAGCAGGGTCTGCAGGTTTTGCAACGGTGTAACCGTCTGAAATGTCTTGTGTTGAAAGCTCTGAACCGTCTGCGTTCATGAACGTGACAGTCCAGTGTTCAAGCCTTGAAAGGTGTAATGTTGTTGTTGTGGTCTCTCCTGCAACAATCGTTACTGAAGTCTCGCATTTTGCGGCTACTGCACCTCTGGAAGTTTTTCCGTAGGCTTTTACACTGTAATTTCCTACAGGAAGGTTAGAAAACAGCATTGTCTCGCCTTTGTTAGCACTTTTTGTGCTGGTGAACGAGCCTGAACTTACGGTTACTGTAAAGGAAACTATATCTTCTTTATTGTAAATTGTTTTTGCTGTGTCTGGAAGCTTAATTGCAAGGGCTGTTCCTTCTGCTTCGGAACCTTTAGGACCGCTTGCTCCGCCTGCACAGGAAATGAATGTTGTATTTAATAGTAGAAAAGAGAGGAATAATGCACTAAAAAGCACCGCTTTTAGCGATTTTGCAGTTTTACAGTACCCCCCCCCCATAACATTTTGTACAATTTTTGTCAATAGCCGTGAAGGACTTTTTGCTAACAATTTTTACTGACATACAGCCTCCTATATTCAATTATATTTTAACATAGTAAACAGTTTTGTCCACTATTCCTAGGTATAATTTTCACAGTTTTATCGGAAATTTGACTGAATTTTACAACTGAATTTCAAGTTCTGTCAACAAAACTGGGATGAACGTCGAATTTTAGGGACGAAAGGTGGAATTTCAGCAAAAATCAAGCTTTTTCGCGACATAATTTACAAAAACGTCAGCATTATTAGGCTATGAAATACCACCTTTTGAAGTTTTTTGTTCCAAAAAACTTCTACATATTTTTCTAAGTTGTCTTGCTAAAATCCCTGAAAACGAAACCTTTGGGGGTTGTGTCGTAAATGCTTAAGAAATTGTGTCGTAAATACTTAAGAAATTGCGTCGCAAATACTTAAGAAATTGTGTCGTAAATACTTAAGAAATTGTGTCGTAAATACTTAAGAAATTGCGTCGTAAATACTTAAGAAGTTGCGTCGTGAATACTTAAGAAGTTGCGTCGTGAAGCCCACGATGGGAATATTAAAAAAAAAGATGATATTAATAAATGTTAGCCTTGACAAACATTTTTTTTGCTGATAAATTCGGCTCCATAATTTAATGAAGTTAGTTATGGCTAACATGAGGTGTAGGTATATGTCTAAAAAATCAGTTTTACACAGTTTTATTTTAATTTCCTTTGTTGCAGCAATTCTCTTTACAGGGTGTACAAAAAAAACTTCGGCTCCATCAAAAGTAGAATCTGTTGAATCGTCAGCTACTAGAACTATTGTAGACCAGGTGGGCAATACTGTTGTTCTGCCAGAAAAAATAAACCGAGTTGTCATTGCTTCTGTTTGGCCACTTTGTTCAGCATATTGTTTAATGTATGGAACAGATAAGCTTGTAGGTCTTGATCCTGCAATTATTTCGGCTGCTGAAAATTCCATGCTTATTAAAATAGCACCGGAACTTTCTAACTTGCCTAGCAGTTTTAGCAAAAACGGAACTCTTAATGCCGAAGAGCTTTTGAAACTCAAGCCGGATGTTGTTCTTTATGCTTCTGGTGTTATGGAAGATTATGATATTGCAACTCAGGCTGGAATTCCAGCTGTAGGATTCAGCTTAAGTGCAAAGAATTTCAATGCAGTAGAAACTATAAACAGCTGGATGGAACTTCTATCCGAAGTTATGAACGAGTCTTATGATACTTCTAAATTTGTTGAATATGGAAATAAAATTCAGAAACTTGTTGCAGAACGACTTGCAGATGTAAAAGAAGAAGATAAACCGACTGCAATGATTATTCACAAGTATTCTGCAACGACACTTGCTATTCCTGGCACTTCTACTTGGGGTGATTACTGGATTACAGCATCTGGTGCCCGCAATGTTGCAAGCGAAAACAAGGGAACTCCGCAAGTTACAGTTGAGCAAATCTATAAGTGGAATCCAGACAGAATTTATATAACAAATTTCAGCGATGCTGTACCTGATGATTTGTACAAAAATACACTTGAAGGTTATGACTGGTCTAATGTCGGTGCAGTAAAGTCTCACAATGTTTATAAGATGCCTCTAGGAATTTACCGCTGGTATGTTACAAACACCGATTCTCCATTGACATTACTGTGGCTTGCAAAACAGCATCATCCTTCGCTTTTTGCAGATATTGATATGGATGCCGAAATTAAAACTTACTATAAAGAATTTTACCATATTGAGCTTTCTGATGATGATGTTCGCGAAATCTACACTCCAAAGCGTGATGCTGCACGTGGCATAAAAAAGTAGCGGAGATCCATTGTATGGTAAAAATAGCAATTTACGGCAAAGGTGGCATTGGAAAATCTACAACAACGTCTAACTTGAGTGCCGCTTTAAGCAAACTTGGTTTAACGGTCATGCAGATTGGCTGCGACCCTAAATCTGATTCTGTAAAAAACTTGTGTGGCGGACAGAAAATTCCGAGTGTACTTGATATGCTTAGAGGTCCGAAGGCTGCTTCTCTTAAGCTGGAAGATATCGTTTACAAAGGCTATAACGGAGTGCTTTGTGTTGAGGCTGGTGGACCTACACCTGGCATCGGTTGTGCTGGGCGTGGTATTATTACAGCTTTTGATAAGCTTAAAGAACTTGATGCTTTTGAAACTTACAAACCTGATGTAGTTCTTTATGATGTTCTTGGTGATGTTGTTTGTGGTGGCTTTGCAATGCCTATTCGTAACGGTTATGCTGATAAAGTTTTTATCGTAACAAGTGGAGAAATGATGGCTCTGTATGCCGCAAGTAACATTGTTCATGCCATTAATAATTTTGGCAGCCGCGGCTATGCACAATATGCAGGCGTTATTCTGAACAGCCGTAACGTCAAAGATGAACAGGAAACAGTTCGAAAAGCACTTGATGAGATTGGTGGTAAAATAATAAAAGTTGTGCCACGTGATGCGTCCGTGCAGGTTGCCGAAAATCAAGGAAAAACCGTCGTGGAAGCACTTCCCGAAAGTGAGATGGCAGGCGTATATATGGATTTAGCCTGCAAGATTTTGGCAGAATGTGATATGGAGCTTCCTCCTGGACAGCAGGAGAGTGCCTGATGTACGGCTGTACCTGCCCAGAATTTATAAAAACATTAAATTATGTAAGTCCTGCTCATGGTGGGTGGGGTGTAATACGTGTTGCTGCTCTTATTCCTGAAAGCTACATGCTCTTTGTTGCACCTTTTGCCTGCGGAAGACACGGAGCTCTTGGAGGAATCATAAACAATTGTAAAGATAAAGTGAGCTATCTTTATATTGATGAGTCTGACATTGTAAGTGGTCATTATGAAGATTTGATTCCTGATGCAGTTGAAGAGCTTTTTTCTTATCTTGATAAAAGACCAAAAGTATTGTGCATTTTTGTAAGTTGCCTTGACGATCTTCTTGGTACTGACCATAAAAGTCTGGATGCAGAACTTGAAGAAAGGTTTCAGGGAACTCGCTTTCTTGAATGTCACATGAATCCGTTTAAAGGCGATACAAAAACGCCGCCTGCAATAGGATTACAGAATTCCATTTATTCACTTTTAGAAAAACGCCGGGCTAATGCAAAGCAGATAAACATGATATGTAACAATGCGTATGTGCGTCCTGAATGTGAGCTGTTTGAGCTTCTTGCTAACTGTGGCATTTCAGTTAAGCACATAGGAACATGCAAAAATTATGAAGATTTTATGCAGATGAGCGAAAGCTGCTTTAATCTTGTACTTTCTCCGACTGCGAAAATGGCAGCAGAAAAAATGCAAAGATTGCTTGGAATCCCGTTTTTTACCTCCTATGTTTCCTATGATCCTGAAGAAATTGAACTGGATTACCGCAGGCTGGAGTCTCAGCTGAACATTAAACTGCCAGATTTTTCCAAATACAAGGAAGAGGCTGTTCAGTCTATAAAAGATGTACAAAAAGTCGTCGGCAATTATCCGATTGTAATTGACTATCAGGCGGTACGAAAACCTTTTACACTTGCAAAAGTGCTTTTGGATTATGGCTTTAATGTTCAGATGATTTGTACTGAAAACGGTGTACCTTCTTTTGAGAAGAATGCATGTCTTGCTGTCATGGAAAAAAATCCACAGATAAAGATTATAGATGCTATTAGTCATAAAACTGCATGCTTTGAATATGAAAACATGAAATGTCTTTGCATCGGCTTTGACTCGGGCTACATGACAAAATCTAAGCACGTTGTTGTTCAGATGGACGATGAAGGTTTGTACGGCTTTTATGGAATTAAAATGCTGATGAAGCAAGTAATTGCTGCTTTTGAAACTGAAATTGATGTCAATAAAGAAATTAATGAAGCGGGGCTTGTTGTATGAGTAAGTTATGTGTTAATTTACCACCTTTTGCTCCAGACTATTCCGGAGTTGCCTCAACATTGTTTGAGCTTGGAGGAATGGTTGTTATTCATGATGCTTCTGGCTGCACTGGAAACTATCTTGGCTACGATGAACCTCGTTGGCTTGGCTCAAAAGCACTTGTCTTTTGTTCAGGACTGCGCCACATGGACGCAATTCTTGGCAATGATGATTTGTTGATTCAGCGGATAATCGATGCTGTAAACGATACGCATCCTAAATTTGTTGCACTGCTTGGAAGCCCTGTTCCGATGGTAATTGGTACAGACTACGAGGGAATTGCCACTGAACTTGAAGTAAGGACTGGAATTCCTTGTTTTGGTTTTGATGTAAAAGGTCTCGCGTATTACACAAAAGGTGTTTCTATGGCAATTATTGCTCTGCTCAAAAAATTCTGCCTGAAAAAAACTGACAACGATTTTGTGGATAAAACCTTGCCCTCTATAAACCTTCTTGGTACTACACCGCTTGATTTTGGCAATACGGATAACGTAAAAGAGTTTATTTCATTATTTCAGTCTAATGGAATAAATGTGCTGAACAGCTTTGGTATGGAAAATTCGCTTGAAAACATACCTTATGCAAATAAAGCTAGTCTGAACCTTGTTGTGTCATCTAGTGGTTTTAAGGCCGCTCTGTACATGAAAGAATCGTACAACATTCCGTTTGTGTGCGAGACACCTATGGGAGACGGAAGTATTGCATTGAGGCGTGTAAAGGCCTTTTTAAAAGGCGAGATATGTGCTGAAAATGAAAACTGCTCTTGTAGGAATAATGAAACCTGTGAAAGGATTCTTGTTGCTGGTGATCAGATTATTTCTAATTCTATACGTAATTATATAGAAGAAATCTGTCGCAATGCTGAAAAAAAAGTCGCAGTTTGTGTTGGAACACTTTTTGATGTTTTTCCGAGCTTGCAACGTGAAAATGACATTGCATTCAAAAATGAACTTGAACTTCGCAATTTTTTGAATAGCGGTCAGATCGATAAAATTATTGCGGATCCTCTTGTTGAGCAGTTGCTTACAAAAGAGACAAAAGAAAAAGGTGTCCTGTTTTTCGGACTTCCCCATACGGCAGTTTCCAGTAGAGTCTGCTGGAATAAAACAAAGTTGTTTTTGTCTAATGAATTTGAAACATTTATAAAGGAGTTGTTATGAAAACATTATTGATAGTTGCAGCAGTTTTTGCTGCATCATTTGGAATTATAGGATGTAGCAAAACAGAGACTGCTACGAAGCAAAATGAAAGCAAGGTGTCTGCTACAAGAACGATTATAGACCACACAGGAGCTGAAGTTGTAGTTCCTGCTGAAATAAACCGCGTTGTCATCGGTTCAATTCTTCCGCTTGCTTCAGTTTACTGTATGTATATGGGAAGTTCCGAAAAACTTGTTGGAATGCACCCATCGTCAATGGCGGCGGCAAAGAATTCATACCTTGCGACCGTTTTCCCGGAAGTTGTAAAAGTTGATTCAAGTTTTGTGCAAAACGGAACGGTAAACGTTGAGGAACTTCTTAAGTTAAAGCCAGATGTAGTTTTTTATGCAGCCGGAAATGATGAAGAACGTCAGGTTTATGAAAACGCCGGAATTCCTGCAATTGGTTTTTCAACGACACGTAAAGAGTGGCACTGTATAGACACTTATGCAGATTGGATTGATTTGCTCAGTCAGATTTTTAACGAGGAGTCGAAAACTGCCCGTGCGAAAGAGATTATCGATTACGGTTATGCGGTTGAAAAAAAGATAAAAGAAAGAGTTGCAAATCTTACGGATGAACAGAAACCTAATGTAATGATTCTGTTCAATTATGATGATTCTGCAATGACAGCTGCAGGACACCATTTTTTCAGCAAATACTGGATTGAGACACCTGGCGGCAAAAATGTTGTTGATGCAAAGGGGCAGATGAAAATCAATATGGAGCAGGTTTACGCATGGAACCCTGACATTATCTTTATTACAAATTTTAGCCCACGTCTTGCAGAAGACCTTCTTGAGAACACTGTGCCAGGTACAGACTGGAGTCTTGTAAAAGCTGTTCAAAATGGAAAAGTCTACAAGTTTCCGCTTGGAATGTATCGTTGGTTTCCGCCTGCATCAGACACGCCTCTTGTTTTGCAGTGGCTTGCAACAAAAATTCAGCCTGAACTTTTTTCTGACATAGACATGGATAAAGAAATTAAAGATTATTACAAACGCTTTTACGGTGTTGATTTAACACCAAAAGATTTGCAGGCAATTTATAATCCTGTACGAGCAGCAAGCGGAAAGTGATAACGGACAAAAAATGGTCATAAACAATAAAAAAATGCAGAGCTCAATTATAGGCTTTTCGTTTCTGCTTGTTCCTGTTGTTGCATTGATTTGCCTTGGTGTTGGTCGGTATTCGCTTACACCATGGCAGATTCTGAAATCTTTTGCAGATTCAATTACAGGTAGCACTGGTGATGTAATGGCAAAGACTGTTATTTTCAAGGTGCGCTTACCGCGCATTCTTCTTGCAATTGCAATCGGTGCTGGCCTTTCCTGTTCTGGTGCTGCCTTTCAGGGCTTATTCTCAAATCCCCTTGCAACTCCTGATACGCTTGGTGTAGCAAGTGGTGCCTCATTCGGTGCAGTTATTGCAATGATGTTTCACTGGAACCTAATAGGAATTCAGCTTTGCGCATTAATGTGGGGCTTGATTTCCTGTTTTATCACTTATTCAATCAGCAAAATACGCGGAAAGTCCAGCGTAATCATGATTGTTCTTGGTGGTATGGTTGTTTCTTCTCTGTTTCAAGCATTGGTTTCGCTTATGAAATACATGGCAGATCCTGAAGACGAACTGCCGTCAATCACTTACTGGCTTATGGGAAGCCTTTCTAGTGTAACGTACAAAAGCCTTTTGTTCGGTGTTCCATGCATTCTTGCCGGGCTTGTCTTAATCTATGCTCTGCGGTGGCGGCTTAACATTCTTTCACTTAATGAGGACGAAGCTCGCTCAATGGGCATGAACATAAAGTTTCTGAGACTGATGATAATTATTGCTTCATCTTTGATTACGGCAAGTTGTGTCAGCATGTGCGGACAGGTAGGCTGGGTTGGTCTTTTAATTCCGCATATTTCACGCATGCTCATGGGCAGCAACAATAGAACGGTTGTTCCTCTTAGCATAGGCTTTGGTGCAAGTTTTATGGTGATTATAGACACCTTTGCGCGCAGTGCAAGCAGTGCTGAAATTCCGCTTTCAATTTTGACTGCAGTAATCGGTGCACCATTTTTTATTGGGTTGCTTAGAAAAAGTGGCGGTTTGGCAACATAAGGTTCAAGGAGTATATATGAAATTTCAAGTAAAAAATGGCTGTTTTTCTTATCACAATAATTGCAGAAAAATTCTGGATAATGTCAATTTCGATATAAATTCTGGTGAAATTCTCTGCGTACTCGGTTCAAATGGTGTTGGAAAGACTACTCTGTTAAAATGCATGATGGGCTTGCAGAAATGGAAGAGCGGAGAAACGCTTATAGACGGTAAAGACATTTCAGAAATTCCTCTAAAGGAGCTTTGGAAACGCATTTCGTATGTTCCGCAGGCAAAAAACTCTGTGTTTTCATATTCAGCACTCGACATGGTAACAATGGGCAGAAGTGCACACCTTGGCATGTTCCGTCAGCCGACAAAAAAAGATGAAGAAGTTGCGTTGCAGGCAATGGAAGACTGTGGTATTTTGTGGCTAAAAGATAAGCTTTGCACCCAGATGAGCGGTGGTGAACTTCAGATGGTTTTGATTGCTCGGTCGCTTGCAACAAATCCTGAAATGCTTGTTTTGGATGAACCAGAATCAAATCTTGACTTTAAAAATCAGCTTATAATTCTGAACATTATAGAAAAACTTGCACGTGAAAAAAATATCTGTGCAATTGTAAATACTCATTTTCCTGCACATGCCATGAAAATCGGTAAAAAGGCACTTATTTTAAATAAAAACAATCCTCCTCTTTTTGGGCAAATTGATGAAATCATAAGCGAAGAAAATATGCGCAAAACATTTAGCGTGCAGGTTCAGATTCATGATTTTGATTATGCAAGCCACCATTACAGAAGCGTAGAACCTTTGTTCATTGTGGAAGAAGTTTGTTAAACAGAAGTTTTTGTTTTGTGACTAAATCTGTGTAAAATCGATGTTTGGTGGTATAATGAAAAAATATGGATGTAAAAGGCACTCTTTCCGAACGCGACGTAATTACAAAATTCATTCTCCCTTCAATAGAATCCTCTGGTTGGGATAAGCAAACCCAAATTCGGGAAGAAGTATCCTTTACTGCGGGGCGTATTTTTGTAAAAGGAAAACTGACCAAACGAGGCGAAAAGAAACGCGCCATTATAGAAGAACTGGAAAATCAGGGAATTATCTTTGAAGAATTGAAAGAAGAAATAAAATCAGATTTAGATATTTTTGATTTAATATGTCACATCGCATGGGATGCTCCAGCCCTTACAAGACGAGAACGAGCTGAAAATGTCCGCAAACGAAACTATTGGACCAAATACGGAGATACAGTAGAAATACGCAATTTTAGGTAATAAAACGATTATTGAAGTTTATAATAGTTTTTTTGTTACAATTTATAATATTCTAAATATATGCTATATTACCACTTCGAAAGGGAGCAACTATGTATTTTGATTTACAAAAGTTTTCATCAGATGTGAAACAATTCCGTAAAGTAAATAAACTTACCCAGTTAGAGTTTGCCAAAAAATTGGAATTGGAGAACAAAACTTTAGTTTCTCTTTTTGAACAAGGAAATTGCGCTCCTTCAAAGAAAATTTTTGAAAACTATTGCAGCATTACAGGTTATTGTCCTGAAAATTACTGGAAATCGAGCGAAGAAGAAACGCATTCTTTTCTTATGAGACAAATTGCTGAATCTGATAAAGAAATCCTTACAGAAACTCTTGAAAAAATCAGAATACGCGAGTATCTATTTGCATTATATGCTAGGATTAAAAAATGACCTACTGGAAAAAAGTGAAGATATGTCATTATCGATGAATAAACACAAGAAAGAAATTTTGGGTACATCAATAACAATTTTAGATAAAGAATACAAAAACTGGATAAAAACACTTTCCTCACGCTATCGAAAAAGTCAGATAAAAGCTGCTCTTAAAGTGAATGATGAAATGCTCCATTTTTATTATGACTTAGGTAAAGACATTGTAAGCATGAAATCAGAATGCAAATGGGGAAGCGGCTTTATGAAAAATCTTAGCAGTGATTTAAAGGAGGAAAATCCAGAAGCAACTTGTTTTTCTCCGACAAATCTTCTTTACATGAAGAATTTTTATCTCCTATATCTGATATATTTGGAAAATGCTCCCCAAGTTGTGGAGAAACTAGAAAACAAGACAATTACTCCCCAAGTTGGGGAGAAAAATCCAATTTTCCCTCAACTTGGGGAAAAAATAGAAAACACGAAAATTAATCAACAACTTGTTGAGCAAATAGCAACAGTCGAAGTTAAAATCGGGGAGTTTGATTTTGCTGATGTAGGTCAACTTGGCGGATATGTTGTTTCCTGCAATCATCTTTTGCGAAAAGAAGGTCGTGATAATCCGACAATTGGACTTTTGGTTTGTAAGCAAAAAGACAATCTTGTTGCTCAGTATGCTCTTGAATCAAGCAGCCAGCCATTGGGGATTTCTGAATATGAACTTGCAAAACTCTACCCAGAAAAAATCGATGGCACAATGCCAACTATTGAAGAACTCGAACAAGGCCTGGCAGATAAGGAAGAAATGAATAAATGAGCGAATGGAAAAAAGTTAAAATTGGTGACATCTGCAAAATCGTAAAAGGCACAATTGGAATTGCTAGTGCAGAGCCGGGCCAATATCCACTTGTAGTTACTGCCGAAGAAAGAAAAACCTGTTCAACATATCAGTTCGATTGCGAAGCCGTATGTATTCCGCTTGTAAGTTCCAGCAGGCATGGTAAAAAGTCTCTCAAAAATGTTCATTACCAGAGCGGAAAGTTTGCGCTCGGAACAATTCTCTGCGCCATAATTCCAAACAATCCGCAGGAACTGGATGCACGTTATCTTCATCAGTATCTTCAATTTTACAAAGACATAATTCTCGTTCCTATGATGAAAGGCGCTGCAAATGTTTCTCTTTCAATGAAAGATATCGCAACCGTAGAATTTCCCCTGCCACCGATTGAAAAGCAGCGTCAATTATGTAAAACCTTAGATGTTTATGAAGAGTTAATAAAAGAAATGGAGTGGCAAAGACTGTTATCTGAAAAATTGCTACACAATATACTGAAAGAAGCATTTGAGGAGGCATAGAGTATTCAATGATTGAAAATTATAAAATCAACGCTCTAAAAGAATATATCTCTGCTATTTTTGATAAAAACCCGAGGGAAAATTTTAATGATGAAATAATTAAAGCAGATATTAACTGGAATTATTCATTATTTGTTGCACAGTTTTTAGCTAAGTCTGTTCCGAGTTTACAACTTAATAAGGACAATTTATTAACTGAAATAGATGAATTCAATAAAACTTTTTCTACCGATATTTCTTTAGACTCCCTACAAGAAAAACAATGGATTCGTTTTATTTTTGATAATGTTGAAATTCCACATTCCTTGTTCTGGTTTTGCAAAGACATAAAAGAAAAAAAAGATGTAGATGAAAAATATTTGTCATACTTTGATGAATTGCATTTTATAGGAACTTTGTATCAAAAATACGGATATAATGATACAAGACCGTTTAGAATAGCAAAAAAAGATTTTTGTGAAATTTATAATAAGTTTAGTTATTTATATCCCAAAATTCCATCAAAGGAAACTTTATTCAAACAATTTAATTTTGAAGGAGAATCTGATTTTTATTTTTATACACCATTCAACTTTCGTTCCGTATGTAGCTCTAAAATCGCAGCCTATCTTTGGACACTTTTAGATGATACTGATATAGAAAAAAAAATAAAACGATGGCTGACTCTGCTTCAAGAATTCTTTATTGTTGATTTTTTGAAGTTTCTTCCTTCTAATCAAAAGTTTCTCTATTCAGAAAATATTATAAATATATTATTAAAGGAATCAGATCTTCTATACGAACCTAAAGTAGAGATAAAAAAAATAGTATCAGACTCTAATAGGATTGGTCATCCAGATCTTGATGTTTTATTTACTGAGAGTGATTTAAATTATCCTGATACCTCTAATTATCTCCTGTTGTGGAATTATTATGATAGAAATTATCACATAGATGTTTTTTCTCAGGAGTGCAGAGAATTATATGAGAAAGTATTATTTTCTCTGCTAAGTGACAATGATGACAATTCTAACAAATATATAAATAAAATATTATCTGCTAAAAAAAAGTGTCCTTATTTATTCTTTCAGATTGTATTTTATTTAAAACGAAATAAAGTATCTCAGCTTCTGAATTTTATTGATGAAGAAGAATACGGAGTAATATTTTATTTTGAATTTATAAATAAATGTTTGGAAGAACTTAATACTCATCGAGAAAAAACAATATATCCAACAATAATAAATATAATGCGAGAATCTGTAGATTTACTAATTGATGCTAACTTTAAATCATACGATATACGGATAGAACAGTTTTCATATATCTTGTTTTATTTTATAAGATTAAGATTTTCACCAGACAGACGTGTATTCTTAATGCAAAATAAAAAAAAATTGTATTCTTGTGCAATATCTAAATTAAGTGAATATTATAGATCAAATAATTTAATTATAAAGAAATCAGAATTATTAAATTTCTTTTTCCAAATAAAAGATGATTTTTTGTCTTTACACAACTCGTTTGATTCAATGGGAATTAGACAATTTGCTTTTTTGTTTAACTTGTTAGATTTTGCTGATAATCCAGTATCTTCTGTTCCATTAAATGATATTTTAGAAAAAATAGAGGAATTATATATACAGAATTTCTTAGAATCGAAAAAATTGTTTTGCACAGATGAATATGTCCAAATCGAAGAGCTTCACTGGAACAAACTTATTAATTTTTTAGAGGATAATTATAGGTTGGAATCTTTTTGCTTATCTATTTTCAATTATTTAAATTTTACTGATTTTAAAGAAAATGACTATGATAGGCTTAGAACTAATGCTGATAAATTAAGATTACATCTAAAAATTTTGTGTATAGCGTATCAGCAAAATTTGCAAGAGGGGATAGCCAATACAATATTAGAAAATTACATTTATGAAATTCTATGTCATTCTTTTGTAGATGATAACAAATTAAAGAAAATTTCTATTTTTAATTCTTTATATGAAAATCATTTTATTGACGGAATAAACACATCTATTTTTCAGTTTGTAATTAGAGTTGTAAATGAGTTTTCTGCACAAACAAGAGATAAATTTTTATCGTTAATAAAAAAAGAGGGAAATTTTTCTTTATTATTTAAAACATATAATTCATTAAGAGATGCAGAAGACAAAAAAGTTTTAGAGAATTTTATAAAAGACAAAGACTTTTCAGAAAAACTCGAAGAGATTTATAGTATTCCTGATTTTATTGAAGTAGCTTCGGATGTCATAAATTCGAGATTAAATGGAGATTTTTCTAATTTAGTTGTAAATGAATTGGTAAATATTATGGATGATAAGGCTAAGAAGGGATATTTGAGCCAGTACACCTATATAGCAGAAGAACTAAAATTATATCAACTATATAAGAATGATAATAAAGACTCGTTGTCTAAATATACATTTCCTTATAACGATAAAACCCAACAATTTAAGGAATCAGCTAATAATTTAAATGCTGAAAAAATATTCTATTTATCATTATTTGATTTAGGGAATGATAATAATGAAGCGGCTTCAAATAAATTACAAATGCTTTGCAAAAATTTTCCTAAAAATTTGAAATATAAGATGTATTTGCTATATGTGGAATCTTGTAATTGTATAGGTGATGAAAAATCGTTTGTAAGAAAAAAATATTTAGGTGAAATAGATGAGTTGTTAAAACAAAATATTTTCAATAAAGGAATTTTATTTCTTTCAAAAATACATTTACTCGTATTGGAAAATCAAATAGAAAAGGCTCTGTATTTTTTTAACTCCTTAGATGTTGAATATAGAACAGATATTGCATTTGCAAAGCAGTTAATTGAACCTCTTGTGAAAAAAGAATTATATAAAGAAGCTACTGAACTATTTCTAAATATATCTTCGGATTTTTATAATGACAAGGAATATGTAGAACTTCGAAAATTAATTTGTACAGATGATTATATTCTGAAACTAAAGCAAAACTATGGTGAAATATTAAATCTTTCTGCAGATGAAAGATTTAAAGTTCTACCAGATAGAATAAACAAACATAATACTGATTTAGGTCTTTTTATATTGAATGAAATAGAGTATGCACTGAATAGAACATTGAAGAAAATAGATGTAGTTGAAAAAATCTCTGAAAACCATTTATCTGAGGATAACATATCAGATTTACTTGAGCTAGAGATTAATGGAAGATTATCCATGCTTGGATATAAACTGGAAAATCAGGATAGAAGTGGTAAATCTGCATCAGGTAAAAATGCAGGTGAAATTGATTTAGAGATAAATTTTAATGATTTTTCTATTGTTATTGAAGCAGTTAAATATAGTAGTGATTCTGCAAAAAGAAAACAACATATTGAAAAAACTTTTAATTATGATCCTTCAAGGAAGTTTATTTATGATTTAATTTATTTTGATGGAACAGAATCATTTGATGATGCATGGAATAATGTATTAGCAGATATAAACAAGGCTTCATATCCTGTTGGATATGAAAAGCAATATTCTGAGGAGTTAAACTCAAATAATAATGGTATTAAGATTGCAAAAAGTTATCATAACAATGATTTAATCTTTTTTCATATAATGGGAAACTTTAAATATACAGGAACATAATTTAAGGGGCGTTGCAGGGTGTCCCCGCAGAAGGGGTAGCGGACAAGCAACAAAGCGGAGAGAATCGGCACTGCTTGCAGGGACGATTCGTGGAGCGACTTGCTTGGGAGCGAGAGAAAGGCTTTCCCCTCTTCAATATAAAAACAAAAGGAGCAAAACAAATGCCAAACGAACTTGTAAAACAAATATCGTACATTCTCTATAAAGCAGATGAAGAAGATGTAAAAGTAAATGCGCTCCTTAAGGACGAGTCTATCTGGCTTACACAAAATTCTATGGCAGAACTGTTTGATGTTAATGTTCCTGCGGTTTCAAAACACCTTAAAAATATATATGAATGTGGGGAATTGGAGGAAGCCTCAACTATTTCCATTTTGGAAACAGTTCAAAAAGAAGGTGCGCGGTCCGTAAAAAGAAATGTGACCTTTTATAATCTCGATGCCATTATCTCTGTAGGTTATAGAGTGAATTCTGCAAAAGCAACAAAGTTCCGCATCTGGGCTACAAATGTATTGAAGGAGTACATCAAAAAAGGCTTTGTGATGGATGATGAGCGCTTAAAGCAGGGCGAAAATGTTTTTGGAAAGGATTATTTCCGTGAACTTTTGGAAAGAGTCCGCTCTATCCGTGCAAGTGAACGCAGGATCTGGCAGCAGATTACAGATATTTTTGCAGAATGTTCCATTGATTATGATAAAAACTCTGAAATTACAAAACAGTTTTATGCCACTGTTCAAAATAAGTTTCATTTTGCTATTACAGGCCAGACTGCAGCAGAAATTGTTTATGACAAGGCTGACCACAAAAAAGAGCACATGGGTTTAACTACATGGAAGAATTCTCCTGATGGCCGCATCTTGAAATCTGATGTGAATATTGCAAAAAACTATCTTTCTGAAAAGCAAATCCGTCAGCTGGAAAGAGCTGTGAGCGGTTATTTTGATTATATTGAGGATTTGATTGAGCGTGAAATTCCTTTTAATATGGAACAGTTTGCGGCAAGCGTAAATGAATTTCTTGAATTCCGAAAGTACGATATTCTTGAAGGAAACGGAAGGATTTCAAGAAACAAAGCTGATGAAAAAGCCTTTAGTGAATATGAAGTTTTCAATAAGACTCAAAAGATAGATTCTGATTTTGATAAGATGATAAGAAAGATAGAGAAGAAATAATATAAAGTATATAAAGAAAATTTCGCGGAGGAAAAAAAGTGCAGATAATCGGAATCTTTTTGGAAGATGCAGATATAAAGATACGAAAGAAATTGCAAGAAGGAACATGGTACCCTTTTGGAAAGTTTTCAGATTGTAGAGATATATTTATAAATGATCAAAAGTATCAAAAAATACTTAAAGAAGTAAAGGAAAATCAAGAGTTTATAAATGAATTATATAAACTTGATAATCTAAAGTCTTCTCCTAAAATAAATTTAAATTGTATTGTTGGTAAAAATGGAGCTGGCAAATCAAGTTTAATTGCATTAGAATATCGAATTATCAATAATTTTTCGTGTAAAATTAAATTTTGTTTACAACATTATAATCAGGATTACCATCCAACATGGGCATATGGATTTAATGCAGAATTATATTATGAATTAGATGACAAGTTGTTCTGTATAAAAATTACTAATAATAATATAAGTAATAATAGTGAATTCTTTCAAAAACAAAAAGAATATGAACCTAATAGAGTTCAGTTTATATCTAAAGAAAATGATTCAATTAATTCACTTTTTGAAGTTTTAGAAGCAGCAAGAAATAATATCAACTTAACTGATAGACAAATTCGTAATTCAATTTTAAACAAAGAACAAAAATTATTATCAGAATTATCAAATACTATTTTTTATTCAATCTCTACAAATTATAGTCTTTATTCAAATTCCGTTGTAAAAGATAGTTTTACTGAACAAGAAGAATCTTGGAGTTATAATCAAAAGTTGTGGATTGGCTAATATAGCCTAATATAGAAAAAGA
>CAMVHR010000058.1 GCA_947167345.1 uncultured Treponema sp. | reverse complement strand
AGTCAAGCTCTCCTGCGCCGATGATAGTGGGGCACAGCCCCGCGAAAGCAGGTGGCTGCCGGCTTTTTTATTTTTCCTTCTTGTATAATCTAAAAAAAATCATTATAATCTTTGCATGAAAAGCTATCCCTATATATTTTTGAAACCTAAAGAAGAAGATGAAATTAAACAAGGTTTTCCTTGGGTCTTTAATAACGAAATTCAATCTATTAAAATAAAAAAGTCTGATGATTCAGTAGAAAAGATTGCAATTTCAAATCAGGATTATGGTTCTGTACCTATTGATGATGGGCAGATTGTTGAAGTTTATTCCAGTGCTGGCACTTTTTTAGGAACTGGTGTTTATAATAGTAAATCAAAAATAATAATCCGATTTATAGGAAAAGAACATGCTGATGTAATTATGAATGATACTGAAGCTTATTGGAACAGTGTTATTCATACTGCAGTTTCCATTCGAAGAGTTAATTTTTCCGAGATAGACAGCTATCGCCTTATTTATGCGGAAGCAGATTTTATTCCTGGTCTTATTGTAGAGCGGTATTGTGCTGAAGGCAAAGTTTATCTTGTAGTTCAGTTTTTGGCTTTGGCTTGTGAAGTTTTTAGAAATGAAATTCTTTCTGCTCTAAAAAAGAACTGCAATCCTTACGGTATTTATGAACGTAGTGATGTAATAGTAAGAGAAAAAGAAGGTTTATCTCAAAAATCTGGGTGGATAGGTTCTGAGCGTGATTCTTTGATTACTATTTTTGAAAATGAAATAAAAATAAAGGTCGATTTGATAAACGGACAGAAAACTGGTTATTTCCTTGATCAGAAGTTTAATCGCAACGCTATTTCTCGTTTCTGTCATGGAAAGAAAGTACTTGATACATTCTCTCATACTGGGGCATTTGGTTTGAATGCAGTAATGGGAGGCGCAAGAAATGTTGTCAGTGTTGACATTTCTCAGGAAGCTGTTAATACAATTAATGAAAATATTGTGCTCAATAATGCTCAAGATAAAATGACTGCAATCTGTGCTGATGTTTTTGACTTGTTAAAACAATATGAGGCAAAAGGAGAAAAGTTTGATGTAATCATACTTGATCCTCCTGCATTTACTAAGAGTGCAAAACTTATTCAAAAGGCTTATGGGGGGTATAAAGAAATTAATCTTAGGGCTATGAGGCTTTTGAACGAAGGAGGCATTCTGGTAACTTGTTCCTGCTCGTATTATTTTGATGAAAATACCTTCTATTCAATGCTTATGCATGCTGCTATGGATAGCCATAAGCGTATTCAGATTTTGGAAAAGCGTGGTGCAGGACCTGATCATCCTGTTCTTCTTGGATATCCGAAGAGTGAATATCTGAAATGTGCTATATGCCGTGTTATCTGATTTGAGGTGATATGAGCGAATATAATGCAGTTGTTCTTTTAGGACCAACTGCTGTCGGCAAAACATCTTTGGGCGTTGCTATTGCCAGCAGTTTTGGTTGGGATATTATTTCTGCAGACAGCAGGCAAGTATACAAGGGACTCGATCTTGGAAGTGGAAAGGATTTAGAAGACTATACCATTGCCGGAAAAACTATTCCGTACCATCTTATTGATGTAGCAACTCTTGATGAAGAATATAATGTATTTAAGTATCAGTCAGATTTTTATTCCCTGTTTGATTCTTTTTGCCAGCAGAAAAAAGTTCCATTTATTGTGGGCGGAACAGGAATGTATGTAGATTCTATCGTTAGAAATTACTATTTTGTTCCTGTTCCTGAAAATCTGGAGCTTAGAAAAGAGCTTGAGTCAAAATCTTTGGAAGAGTTGGATGAGATGTTGCTGAAACTCAAACCTGATTTACATAATAAAAGTGATTTGGTATTGCGTGAAAGAGTCGTACGGGCAATAGAAATTCAACTCTATATGAATAATGCAGAGCCTGTTGAGCGAGAACGAAAAGTTAATGCTTTTATTATAGGAACAACTCTCCCGAGAGAAATTCTTAGACAGAACATTACTGTAAGACTGAAAGAACGTTTTGACAAGGGTATGATAGATGAAGTCGATAATTTGCATAAAAGCGGATATTCTTGGGAACGTCTTGAAAAATTGGGGCTTGAATACAGATATATAAGTTTGTATCTTGAAGGAAAAATAAACTCAGAACAAGAGTTGTTTAGCTCATTAAATCATGCCATTCATCAGTTTGCTAAGCGCCAGGAAACGTGGTTTAGGGGAATGGAAAAGAAAGGTCTGCATATACACTGGCTCCCTTCTGTTACAGATAAGGAAGCCAGGTATAATGCTGCTATGGAGCTTTTGACTGCTAATGGCTTTACGCATTAGCTGCAGCTTTGTCTTCTAATGATGTGACTTTTGTCAGATAGCCTGTACGGATACAGCTGTCAAAAAGTGTTTTAGAGATGTAGTCTGTTGTAATGTCGTTATAACCGTCTTTATCGCGGACAATACGTACAACATATCCATCGTCTAACTCACGAACAATAGTCATATAATCATTTGTTTTGCCAAGACTTTTTAAAGTATAATATCCCATGTTATATCTCCTTGCCCATTTTATCTTGCTTGTATTTTTATTTTCGGTATTAAAGAAAAAGTGTTTAGTTTTTTTTATGAATGGAGGTTTTTGATATGTTGTTTTGCGATGCTCATTTTCATGCTGCTGACTGTAAGTTCTTGCCTGATAACGAAAAAGATAATCACTATGCAGGTGTTTCCTGTGCTCATTCCTTGTCTGAATGGAATATACAGACAAAGCTTATTAACGGAAGAAAGAATTTTTTTTGTGCCTTTGGAATACATCCGCAGCTTCCGAGAATAGAAAACTATCAGTTGTTAGAACAGCTTTTGCAAGAAAATAAAATTGTTGCAATTGGTGAGACTGGATTTGATTTTTATACGGATTCATTCAAGTCAAACAGAAAAATGCAGGAAGAAGCCTGGAGTGTATGTCTGGAGCTAGCTGAAAAGTATAATGTTCCTCTTGTCGTTCATAATAGAAAAGCTTTAGACCTCATGTTTGTTTATGCAAAGCAGTTATCAAAAGTAACGGCAGTTATTTTTCATTCTTTTGCCTTTACGTCCCGTGAAGCAGGAGCTCTCCTGAGACATGGAATAAACGGATTTTTTTCTTTTGGAAAACCTCTTTTAAATAATAATAAGAAAAGCATTGACTGTGTGCAAAAACTGCCTTTAAATCGTATACTGCTGGAAACTGATGCTCCGTTTCAAACCTTAAAAGGAGAATCTGCCACTAATCCATCAGAGATAGAACGTGTATATAATAGAGCCTCTGATATAAGAAATTGCAGCATTGAAGAAATCTGTCAGACAATTGCTGAAACTTTTTGTTCTGCTTTTTGTGTCAAAATATCATAGTATTAAAAGGGCATCATTTACTGCTTCTATGGTAGAATCGTAATATTCTTTAAATTTATCTGCAAGCTGTTTTATGTTACCAGTTTTTTTTCCCCTTAAAACATCTTCAAGAGCTTGACCTGATGCTGCTAAAGCTTCTGCACCAATTTGTCGCGCAGCTCCTTTATAGTAATGTACATATTTTGCCGCTTCTTCAGAATTGACAGTCTGAATGCTATTCATTTTTTCAGAACTGAAAGGCTTGTCATTTGCAAATCCATTTAGCAATTCTATTAAAAGCTCTTTTTCATTTCCGACCATCTCAAGAGCAGAAGTTAAGTTCAGTAAATCATTCATAGCCTTATCCTAAAAGAAAATGGCATTATTTGTCAATGTTTGTTAATTTCAATTAATTTCATGCCATATTATCATTGTTGATATGTCATAAATTTGTTATAATCCTAACGATAAATTTATATAAACGATTACGAGGTTTTGTGATGAAAAAATTTTCTACCTGCATCATTGTAAATCTTATCCTTGCAGGGCTGTTTTCTTTACTTACGATTTCTTTCCATCTGGATATATCAGCTTTTGCTTTTTTGATAGCAGCATTTTTTACTCTTGTTACAGGATATGTGTCATATTATCTTTTGCTTAAGAAAAAGAAAGATAACTATATAAAAGCTGTAATCCGCATCTTCCAGTATGAACCATTCGTCCTTATTTCAGCTTATGTAATGCGACGCTCTGGAAATGTAGCTCCTTGTTATGTCATTGATCTTTTAACTTCTTTGCTTTGGTGTGCGGTTGTAATTTCATCTCTTTATATTCTTTTTTTACTTAGAGAAAAAAATCTTGATTCTTTAAATGTAGCATGGGCAGAACTTGTAAAAAAAAGCCAAACAAGGAAAACTCATTCATCTTTTTCTAGAGTAAAAGCATTTTCTTCTGATTATAGGCGGGAAAATGCTTCTGTTACATTGAAAGATATATTTAGGGAAATTCTTGAATGGATAGATGCTCTTATTCAGGCTGTGTTTACAATTATTCTTCTAAATATTTTCCTGTTCCAGTTGTACGAGATTCCTTCAGAGTCAATGGTTCCTACATTCCTTATCAAAGATAGGGTTGCTGTATTCAAGACTTTTGCAGGTCCAAAATTTCCATTGAGCAGAATAGGCCTTCCATATATACAGAAATATGATAGGGGAGATATTGTTGTATTTCGTAATCCTCATTATTCTGATGACCGCAAAAGTGAAGTAAAGACTTTTATGTCTCAGTTTATTTATATGATAACTCTTACTTTGAAAAAGACAAATGTTGATGAGAATGGGGAACTGAAGTATGATCCTCTTGTAAAGCGCGTTGTCGGACTTCCTGGTGAACAGCTTATGCTTATGGATGGCACTCTGTATGCCCGTACTGCCAGTTCTTCTGATTTTGAAGCAGTTGAAGAGGAGTCTTCATGGGCCGCATGGAATTTGAACCCTCTTGCTGCCAAAATAAAATCAAAAATAAAGGATATACCTCTTTCTTCTGCAGAAGCAGAAAATACACTTCTAATTGAGTCGGAACGGAGAAAACTCAATTTTGAAGAGGTTAAGAAAGAATGCCTTGAACTGTCAGAACGATTTAAAAATATTTCATTGACTTTTTCTCATTCTGACGTTACAGACAGTGCAGATCAAGTTTTTAATAAATCATCTTTGGTAATTTTTACTTATTTGAACAATTATACACTTTTTGCCAATGTCAATGATATTTCACTACGGCTCCTTACAGTTTCTGATGGTACAGGACAGTTTGACAGGTTTATGAATGACTGGCACAAAAACGGAATGTTCAATGATAATCAGCTTGCTGGAGGTGACTTGTATTCTGATTCTCGTTTCAGACTGAACCTCATGATAAAGCTTGTTGTCGGCAGACTTATTGTGCGCAATGCAGAATTATATGCAGGTACAGATAATGTTACTGATTTGGATTGGAAAACTGATACAGTCCGTTTGATTCAGCAGGAAAAGGCTCAGCGTCTTTTTAATTACATTGCGCACATGGATCAGCGGAATATGCCGGTTTTCCCGGCAAATGATAGTGCAGGCAATGCAGTATATATTCCTGAAAACAGTTACTTTATGATGGGAGATAACCGTTATAATTCACTTGATATGCGTCATAGCTATGACAGCAGAATTGAGCCGCTTACATCGCTAGATTCCTATTCTGTATCGTATGAAACGAACATGGAGCCTCGTTATGTTGCTAGAGAAAAAATACTTGGTAAAGCCGGATTGAGGTTCTGGCCAATTTCACGTTTTGGATTGATAAAAAACTAAAATGAAATAAAAAAGCCCTGACGATGTTTCAATAAATCGACCGTCAGGGCTTTTTTATTATATGGTATTTCTATGCATTCCTTCCATGGCAGTTCTTGTATTTTTTTCCAGAACCGCAAGGACATGGGTCGTTTCTTCCGACTTTTGGCGTCATTCTAGTTACAGTTACACTCTGTCCTTGTCTACCGCTTTTCATTGCAGAATTCTGAGCACCCTGCTGGGCAGCACGTGCATTGAAAGAAGATTGGGCTTGCTGTGCTGCACCGGAAGACATTGACTGTGCTTCTGCATGTTGTGCCGTCATGTGAATCTGCTGCTGAGGACGAGCAGGCATGCTTCCTTCTGGACGAAGCTGTATTTTTACTTTGAAGATTCGTCCTGCAACAGAATCACGAATGTTTTCGAGCATTGAGTCAAAAACATTAAATCCATCAATCTTATATTCTGTCAAAGGATTCTTGCTTCCGTAAGAACGCAAGTATACAGCTTCTCTAAGGCCGTCAAGGAACTCCAGCTGGTCAAGCCATTTTCTGTCGATCATTTGGATGTACTGATAGCGGATAAACATGTTTAAGTTAGGTTTTCCGACAAGCATTTCTTTTTGGGTCAGATCATTTTGAAGAATTGAAATAACACCTTCTTCTGTCAGCTGATCATAAGGAACAAGCTGCCCGAATTCGTTCTTAATCCTATCAACAAGAGCACTTTTTGCACTGCCATCTTTAGAGTGTCTAAGCTCCTGATTGTATTCTTCAAAAATCTGAGAAACTTTTTCTTTTGCATTTTCCATCACACGTGTGCTCAAATCCTCATCTTCAAGGATTGCGTCACGCTGATCGTAAATGAATGAACGCTGCTGGTTAAGAACATCATCATAGTCAAGCAGGTTCTTTCTTATTTCAAAGTTGCGCTCTTCGACTTTTTTCTGAGCTTTTTCAATAGACTTGTTCAACCATGGATGATTAATAGGTTCACCCGGTTCCATTCCAATTCGTGTCATGAGTTTTTTCATTTTCTCACCACCGAACAGGCGCATCAAATCATCGTCCATTGAGATGTAGAACTTACTTCTTCCAGGATCTCCCTGACGACCAGAACGACCACGCAACTGGTTGTCGATGCGGCGTGATTCATGGCGCTCAGAACCGATAACGTAAAGACCTCCAAGTGCCTTTACTTCTTCATAGTCCTTTTTCCATGCTTCTTTTTCAATTGCCAGTGCTGCTTCATACTGCTCCTGTGTAGCCTCTGAGCCTGCACGTTTTCTTGCTCTTGTTTCTGGGCTTCCACCAAGTTTAATGTCTGTACCGCGTCCTGCCATGTTGGTAGCAACTGTAACAGCACCCTTTGCACCTGCTTCTGCAATAATCAAAGCTTCGCGAGCATGATTTTTTGCATTCAAAACTTCATGACGGATTCCGTGTCGTGTAAGAAGGGCAGAAAGATGCTCTGACTTTTCAACAGAAACAGTACCGATAAGAACAGGCTGTCCTTTTTTGTGGCATTCGTCTACTTCCTTTACGATAGCATTCCATTTGTCAGATTCGTTAAGGTAGACTTCATCATCTTCGTCTTTACGAGCAACAGGTTTGTTTGTAGGTATTGCAACTACATCAAGGTCGTAAATCTTGCTGAATTCAACAGCTTCTGTTGCTGCTGTACCAGTCATTCCAGAAAGCTTTTCGTACATGCGGAAGTAGTTCTGGAATGTGATTGTCGCAAGAGTTCTGTTGCGCTGAGCAATCTTAATGTGTTCCTTTGCTTCGATTGCCTGATGCAAACCGTCTCCATAACGGCGGCCTTCAAGAATGCGTCCTGTAAATTCATCAACAATCTGAACCTGTCCGTCTTTTACAACGTAATCAACGTCTGCATGATACAGCACATGAGCCCTTAAAGCCTGTGTAAAGTAGTGGACGTATTCAAAATTCTGCTCGTCAAATACAGTTGTTCCTTCTTCAATCAACTTGTGCTCGTGCAGAATGGAATCAATCTTGTTCATGCCCTTGTCGGTGAAAGATATTCTCTTGCTCTTTTCATCAACTTTATAATCACCTTTAAGTGCTGCACGCTCTTCTGGAGTCAAGTCAACTTCATCAGGATAATCATTTGTTTTTGGATCTTTTTCCATCTCCTCAAAGCGATCTACATACTTGTCAACCTCGTGGAACTTGTATGTATCATCTTCACCCTGACCACTAATGATAAGAGGCGTTCTTGCTTCATCAATGAGGATGGAGTCTATTTCATCAACAATACAGAAATTGAATCCCCTCTGAACTTTTCTGGAAGGATCAATCTGCATGTTGTCGCGAAGATAGTCAAATCCGAATTCGTTATTAGTTCCGTATGTAAGATCGCAAGCATAAGCGGCACGTCTTGCATCATTATCCATATCACTTAAAATGCATCCAACTGTCTGACCCAGGAATCTGTAAACACGTCCCATCCAGTGGGAGTCACGTTCTGCAAGGTAATCATTGACGGTAACGATATGAACGCCTTTGCCGGAAAGGGAATTGAGGTATGCAGCCTCAACACACATAAGTGTTTTTCCTTCACCGGTCTTCATTTCTGTAATGCGACCACTGTTAAGTACTAAAGAACCCAGAATCTGTACTGGGTATGCACGTTCACCAAGAACTCTGTAAGCTGCTTCGCGAGCCAGGGCAAATGCTTCTGGCAGAATATCATCCAGAGTCTCGCCTTTTGCAAGACGATCCTTAAAAGCCTGTGTCTGTGCTGGGAAGTCTTCATCTTTGAAAGCCTGAGCCCAGCTTTCCTTTGCTTCTACTTTTTCTACAATAGGCTGTAAAGCCTTTACATCACGTTCATTCTGTGATCCGAATAAAAATGTCAAAACCTTGTCAAACATAATGTTTACTACTATATATCTTTTTTTTTACATTGACAATACGGGGTTTATTCTTTATTCTATTATGGCAATGAAAAAGCTCCTGTGTATAATTGAACTTTGCATTTCCCTTGCCGCTATCTTTACGGGATGCAGCCGCAGCGGAGGCATTGCTACCCTTGAAAAAAAAGAAATCTTCACTCTTGAATACGGCAATTTTGAAAATCAGCTCAATATATTTGATATTTCCTCTGTAAACGATATAAGAACATCTCTTGTCATGAGAAACGGCTTTTTTTATATAATGAATTCCGAAGCCCTCAAAATCATGGAAATGAGCAGTTATGGCGATTTGATTACGTTTTATTATAACCCTCAGTACAATAGGGCTCCATCGTATGCAGGTCTTGATGGAGCAAAAGCTTCGACAAGAAAGGCTGTTGAATACGAATTCAATGAGCTTTCTGCCATTACTGTAGATTCGCGTAAGCATCTGTATGCTGTAGATAAGTTCCCGTTTGACAGACAGGATCAGGACTCTGAAAATGGGCAGGTATTGAGTCAGATAGTGCTCAGGTTTGACAGTGATGGACATTATATAGATTATATTGGTCAGCAAGGACCAGGTGGAATGCCTTTTCCTTACATAAATTCCATTCATGCTACAAATGATAATGAACTTGTCGTCATTACATCTTCAAATGATAATTATACTGTTTTCTGGTTTTCTTCAGACGGATATCTTTTGTATAAAATGCCTATTTACAAGCAGAAGGTACCTTCACCGTTTGAGAATGGTGATGCATCAAGAAACTGGCACAGCATAAGCAATATTGTACCAGACTATAATGACCGCATGCTTTATCTTAAGATAGATTACTTTTCAAGTACAATAGATGAAGCCAGTCGCTTGCAGTCTGGCATTACGTTTAACGGCTCTTACATTTATTCACTTAATATAGAAGACGGAAAATTTGGTGAACCCCTGGAAATACTTCCGTATACAGAACAGAATACTGAAGGTTTTTCTAATGAAAGGTACGAAATCCCTTATGACTTTCTCGGAATTACAGAAAACGGATGGTTTTTCTTCTTTATAAATACAGATTCTGGCTTCAATATTCAGATGATCCAGAGGGATGGGCAGAGAATTCTGAAAAGAAATCTTCCCGTCAATAGAAAAGACATTCTTTATTATTCGCTTGATTTAAGTAACAGTGGAATTCTTTCTGTTCTGTTTATAAAAAATGACAAGGCAGAAATAAACTGGTGGAGAACAGATTCATTGATACAGTCTGTTCTTAAAAATTAGGGTGCTGTATGGCTTTTGGTGACAATCAGTTGGACGGATATACTGAGGGTGAAGAACCTCTTGTCTTTCATTATAAGCGTGGTGATTTTCGTAAATATGAAAGTGAACAATGTAGAAATATTGCTACAGGGGTAGATGCTCCTGCACGTGGTTTTTTTAAGGTTCTTGTAGCAAGCAAAGGTAACCGAATTCTTTTCATTACAATGATGATGTGTTTTGTACTCATGCTGGTAATGAGTATTTTTTCTGCAAAATCAAACGTTGATACAATAGGCGGTGTTACATGCGAGCTTACGGCTTTTTCATTTCAGGACAATGTATATGCAAGTTTGAAAATGAAAAAATTCAGAAACGAACAGGCTTCTGACGGCTATCGTAATCTAGAAATTGCATTTTCACTTCTTGATGCGGACGGAAACACTGTTGCTGAGTACGAAACAATTTATTCCTTTGACATGGCAAATAAAGAAGAGCAGTTTGTCCGCTCTACATTTACTGATTATGAGGCTCATTCTTCACGCTGTGTTGTGACCTGCGGTAATGACAGCCGGACTATAAAATCTTCTGTGGAACACAGGTAGTAAGCTATGCAAACTTACAATTCCATAATATAATAGGAACAGCGGGGTACAAAATGATACAGTTTTATTTCCTTTCCATTCTATTTAATCTCTTGACTGGACTGATTTTAGTATATTGCAAAGATTTGACAGTTGAGTCTGATCCTCTTGAGGAATCAGCTTCTGGTAGCAATTCAGAACTTATTAACGGGTTCAAAGGACTTGATAATTCTACGTTCCGTCTTGTTCTTGGTGGCTTGTGTGTCATTGTAAGCATTATGAAGCTGCTTTCTTCCTACGATGTTGCTGTCATAGGAGACCTTGTTCCTGCTCTGGCATCTCTTCTTGGTGGTGCGGCTCTGCTTATTGAGTATTATTCTGTTTCATCTGACAGCATCATTCCTGAGCATGTTCAGGAGCTTTTTGTAGACAACAGAAAATATATTGGGGTGGCATGTATTGTTGCCGCAGTCCTTCATTTTATTCTGCCTAATGTCTTGTTTCTTTAAAAGAGAGTTGTGCTATGTCTAAAACTTCTATAGCCTGCATTGCATTAGACGGCAATAAGGTTCTTATAGCCCATAGAATTCCTGTAGGACAGATGGGAGACAGATGGGAATTCCCTGGAGGAAAAGTAGAGCAGGGTGAAACTGATGAACAGGCTGTGATGCGTGAATTTAGAGAAGAGTTTGGGGTTGACGTGACTGTCGGCACTCAAATTGCAGTGTCTGAATTTGAGCATAACGGACAGACCGTTTTTCTTCATGCCTATCAAATATTTGTTCCTCATAATGGTCAGAAAAAAAAATATGTCCTTACAGAGCATACGGAATATGCATGGATTGATGTTTTGGACATTCCTAATCTTAATTTTGTGGACAGTGATTTAAAAATTTATGAACAGGTAAAAGACTTTGTATCGAGGGAATCCAGATGAAAAAACTTTTCCTTCTGACAATTATTTTTTTTGCACTCATTTTTTCTGGTTGTGAAAAACGGAATGAAATAGTCTTTTCTTTTCCGTACGATGATCCTCTTGCGTATGTTCCTGGCAGTAACTGGGCAGTTGTTAAAGAACCTCTTGTAGGTCTTTATGAAACTGATTCTTATGAAAGCAAAGTTAACAATCATGTTCGCCGCGGTGATGTAATGGAAGTGACTGGAAAAAGAATTTCTACCAGAAAGAATGCCGATGGTCAGAAAGTTGTAAGCGTCTGGTATGGTTTTGAAGATGGCTGGCTGGAATCTTCTGCCGTTACAATCTATGATAATAAAATGCAGGCTGAAAAAGCCGTTGCAAAACTCTTGCAAAAATGAATGTATAATAAAAAAGCCTTTTGCAGCATAACTGTAAAAGGCCTTTTTGTTTTTGGTTTAATGATTTATTTACAGAGAATCTTGTGTGCGGCTTCTTTTGCCGTAAGACCTGCAAACTGCTCGCGTGTTTTAAGATTTTTAAGTGTCATCTTACCGCTTTCAGCTTCTTCCTTACTTATTAATATTCCCCATGGAATGCACTTTTTTTCTGTTACAGCATACTGCTTGCCCATCTTTACTGCGTCCGGGAACACTTCTACGGCAACGCCTTCCGCTCTTAGCAATCCTGCAGCCTTCTGGTATTGTACGGACATTCCTTCATCCTGATTGTAAATTTCCGCATCAAGATAGCTACCTTTCTGTTCTGTAATGCCAAGCTGTGTAAGACCTGCAATCAAACGGTCAAGACCAATGCTTGCTCCAACCCCAGGAACCTTGTCCTTCATGTAAAGCCCCGCAAGATTATCATAGCGGCCACCGGAACATACGGAACCTATTGACGGCAATTCATCAAGGAATGTCTCATAAACGACACCTGTATAATAGTCAAGGCCTCTTGTTATTGACGGATCTAGAACATAAGTTTTTTCAATGCCAGTTGCAACCATCATGCTGTAGATGTCACGCATTCGTTTGGAATCTTCCGCTTCTCCACCTGCCAGCTGGGAAATATGTGCAAGAGTTTTTTCAAAAGAATCAAGTGGCTTTATGTAGTCAAGAATCTTTTCCGCACTGTCTGAGCTGCCTGTTACTTCTGTAAGTTCCTTTTTTACTTCATCCTGACCGACTTTTGCAAGCTTGTCTACTATACGCAATACATCTTCAGACTTGTCAAGGCAATTTATGTTTGCAAGGAATCTGTTGAAAATGCCTCTGTGGTTCACATGGATTGTTACTTTTTCAACACCGATTTCCTTAAGAGCGGCTTTCATGAGTGCCAGAATTTCAAAATCAGCCGATGCTGAATCGCTGCCAACTGTATCAAAGTCACACTGCACGAATTCCCTGTATCGGCCTGCCTGAGGCTTTTCTCCACGCCAGACTTTTGCAATGTGGTATCTTTTGAACGGAAAGTAAAGTTCTTCCCTGTGTTCTGCAGTAAAACGGGCAAACGGAACCGTCAGGTCAAAACGCATGGCGACGTCTCTACCTCCGTTGTCTTCAAAACGGAATACCTGTTTTTCTGTTTCACCATTGCTTTTGCGAAGAAGAATTTCTGTATATTCCAAAACTGGGGTATCAATAGGAACAAAACCGTAGGCACGATATGTTGCTGTCAGCTTTTCTATCAAAGAAGAACGGAGAATTTCGTCCTGAGGCAGAAAATCCCTGAAACCTTTTAATATTTTTGGTTGAATCAAATCACTCATAACGGCTATAATATAGCAATTAGAAAAAACTTTTTCAACAAGACATGTTCGCTCTTGTTTTGGAGGATTAATGCTTTTTACAGTTGATATTGGCAATACAAATATAGTCGTGAGCATTTTTGAAGGAGATGATGTAAAGGCTTCGTGGAGGCTTGCAACAGATTCCAACAGGACTAGTGATGAATATGTTGCACAGCTTCTTGTTCTTTCCGCCAAGGAAAAACTGGACATTGAAAAATGCAAGCGCGCCATAATCAGTTCGGTAGTTCCGTCCCTTACGGAAACGTTTGCCATTGCCGTTGAAAAACTTTGCGGCATAAAGCCTTGCATCATGACATCTGACGTAATGAAAAGAGGTCTCCTGCCTATAGGAATGAACAGTTCTTCCGCAGAGGAAATTGGCAGTGACCTTATATGTGATGCAATGGGTGCATGGAATATGTATCATTGTGCAAATATTGTCATTGACTTTGGTACTGCACTGACATTTACTGTAACAGATTCTTCTGGTACCATTCAGGGGGTCTCAATTGCTCCAGGTCTTAGTACTGCAATGCGTTCCCTGTTTCAGAATACAGCACAGCTTCCGCAGGTCCCTTTGGAGTCTCCTGCATCCAGCCTTGGAACAACCACAATGGAATCCATTCAGTCAGGTGTTGTTTTAGGCTATAAGGGGCTTGTAGAATATCTTGTTTCGGAAATGAAGAAAGACCTTTTTCATGTTACAGGAGACAAGCCTGAAGAGGTAAAGGTCATTGCAACCGGTGGACTTAATTCCGTAGTGAGCAAAATTTCCAGCATCTTCAATGATGTAGATGGAAATCTTACTCTTAAAGGTCTTAAGGTGATTGCGGACAGAATAATTCCTGGAGAGTGTTAAAGCAGCTGCTCCCACTGAACTCCGTCACCTGCTTTCACATCTTGTTTCAAGACCGAGCCTGTTACAGTATCAAGATAATCTGGCGCAATGCCAGGTGTAAGAACCTTTTCTGTCCTTAAGACGGCTATGTCTTGCTCTGTAACAGATTGTCCTTTCTTCATGTCATTCATAAAGTGCAGTGAGCGGTTTGTCCTGCCGTAATTTGCAAGCTCGCTTTTTGCGAGCCGCTTGCTGCCAGTGCCCAAGGCCGCCATAACTTTATCCCTGCCATATTCATTGCTCATCTGCCGAATAGTTTCTTCAAGGGCTGAATTTCCTGTACGCCTAGAGGCAATGTCGTCTTTTGTAAAGCGCCCTATAACGGCTTCTGTCTGATGGACTGCATGAACCATCATTGCAAACTGTTCAGGTTCCAGCGCTACAGGATCGTCCAGCCCATCAGTCTTGCGGCTGAGGGTAATGTGTTTTTCTATCATTGTACCACCCATTGCGGTAGAAAGAACAGGTATGAGTATCGGGTCAAGACTATGGTCACTGATTCCTGCTGGAATTCCGAATACTCTGTGAAGGGTATCGACACATCTTACATTATATTCTGTTTCCGGGGCAGGATAAAATGTAACGCAGTGCAGGAGTGTAAGAGGGGCAATTTTTGCATCACCATGGACAGAGATTGTGTTTTGTGCTGATTCATTTTGTCCTTCAAGAATGTCAATGGCTTTTTCTATGTCTCCGAGTTTTGAAACTCCACTTGAAAGGATGATCGGTATCTTTCCGTAATAAGATGCTGTCTTTTTTAGAAGAGGAATATGGTTTACTTCTGGACTTGCAATTTTAATGGCGTCAGGCTTGATCTGAACCAGTTCCTGCAGCGAACGCAGTCCGAATGGAGAACATGCGAAAAGCATGTTTTTCTTGTGAGTATATTCAAGGCACTTTGCAAAAAAATCCAGAGGCACTTCCAGAGACTTAAACCTGTCGTACAGGCGAATTTTTCCTCCTGGAAGAGTTACAAATCCTGTATTTGGATGCAGAATTTCGTCAGCATATACCCATTGGAATTTTATCATGTCTGCACCAGAGTCGCAGGCTGCATCTATTAATTCATAAGCTTTTTCGAGAGAACCGTTGTGCGAGGTTCCTATTTCTGCAATGATTGTCATGCATAAGAGTTTAGCATGTAATTGAAAAATAAAAAAGGCTTGCCAAAAACTGACAAGCCGTTATCATGGAGGATGACGGGATCGAACCGCCGACAACCTGGGTGTAAACCAGGTGCTCTCCCAGCTGAGCTAATCCTCCATAAGTGATTGGTATGATAGCAAAAAAACATTTTTGTGTCTACAGCTTTTTGAAGAAAATTTGAAAAAATGAAAAAAACTGTAGAGTACAGTGTTGCTTTGCGAAAGTAACTTTTTTTAGAAAAATATCGGATATTTGTCTAAAAAAAAGAAAAAAAATTATTTGACAGCAGAAATTATCGATGATAAAATATAATAGAGGTTCCGTCTGCTAAGATGGTTCCGTCTGCTAAACCTCCGTATTATTAGTAAAAGTTGTGATACTAAACAGTGGAGGTGTTTATGAAAAAAATTCTGTTTTGTATTTCCCTTTTAATTACTTCATTATTAATTTCTTGTGCAGGTGGGGCTGGCGGTTCTGCTAGTTCTTCTGAAACAGGTCGCCTTGCATTTTCCAGTGCACGTGTACTTGGAAGTGGTGCTTCCGAAAAATCAGACTTACAAAATTTTACCCTTAAAGGAAGCCGTAACGGCGGTACGGAAAAGACACTGAAAACCTGGTCTTCTTATGAAAGCTTTAAAGGTTCTGTGTTTGAGCTTGATGTAGGTACATGGACTTTTACTCTTGAAGCTGAATATCCTTCTGGTAAGACGTATATTTACGGTGGAAGCAAGACTGCTGAAATAAAAGCGGATGAGGATACTGTTGTTTTGTTCGTGCTAAAAGCAAAGGGCTTTTTACCTAGCGAGGCAGGCTTTTCTGACTGTATGCTCTCAAACGGTTATGCCTGTGAGAATGGTGAACAGGGCAGTATAAACAGTGCTTCTTCTGTTGGCGTAGTGTTTAAAGCTGAAGGCGGAAGTGTTGTAGTTGTAAATACTGCACTGATACATGATGGATCGGGGCAGAGTGTTGCAAATATGATTGAGTGGGCTAATTCTGTTGGAGATGGCTGGAGGCTTCCGACTGTCGCTGAATTGAATTTGATCCATGAGAAAATGATTTTAGGTTCTGTTTCTGGCGTTAGTCTTCCTAATACAGGCTATATTCTGTCTTCAGAAGTATGGGCTTCACACTATCAAATGCGCTACGTCGCAGATACTGCTGTTTATACAGGAAGTAGTACAGGAGGTTGTGCCGTATGTGCTCCTACTAGTAGTCCAAGTGGTGCATTTTGGGGCATTGTCGTTAAGGAATTTTAAGCTGCTGTAAAATAAAAAGCCGTCTGAATTTATTTTCAGACGGCAATTTTTTTTTACTTTGTCAACAGACCTTCCTCTTCAAGTTGCTACAACAACCTCGCTATTTCTCAAAAAATATAGTATAATCACCTTATGGCAGAATCAAAAATTCTCTATCATGGAAGCAAAGAAGTTGTAAAGAGCCCTGAAATTAGAATTGTGCGGTATAATAAAGATTTTTATTTTGGTTTTTATTGTACGATTCTCATGGAGCAGGCAAAACGCTGGGCTATTCGATTCAACGGTACGGGAATTATGAATGAATATATTTATACTCCTAACTCGAGTTTACGAATTCTTTATTTCCCAGAAATGACAGATGAATGGCTTGATTTTATTGTTGCTTGTCGAAGCGGAACATCTCATGATTATGACATCGTTGAAGGTCCAATGGCTAATGATACGATTTTCAATTACATTCAGAACTTTGTTGATGGAAAGATTTCTAGAGCTGCATTTTGGGAACTTGCACGATTCAAAAAGCCGACACATCAGATAAGTTTTCACACAGAACGAGCTTTGGAGACAATTTCATTCAAAACTGCTTACGAGGTTTACGATGAAAAATAATAATTCCCTTTTTTATACATGCAGTTTGATTGAATATATTGGAAGAAATCTCAAACTGGAACGTTCTGCTGTTGTGTCTTCGCTGGGGAAAGATTTTATAGCCCGAATTTACAAAGATGCTGATGTCCTGCATTGTGAGCCGATTGAAAAAATAGCGAATGAAATCATAGAAATGAAGTCTCTAACAAGCGGAAACTTTGATAATGTTGCTGCATGTAGGTATGAGGTTCCTGATTATTGGACAATAGGCGAAGTTTTTGAGCGGCTAATAGAAGATATTTGTGGAGAAAATGAAAGTGTTGATTTTATAGCTGAAAAACTTTGTCAAGTTTATAATTCATGGATAAGCAAAGCAATTTCAAATTATAACACAGATTTTTTCTATCAATCACGGCAATATATTTACGAGTGCTGGAAGGCTGGAGAAGTCATTCAGGATGTGGGTTGAGGACTTTTGTCGTAACATTGCCAGAGTTGCAGAAACAAACTAAAAGGGCTACACTGTAGGTAAAGGAATTGTTTTAGATAGATGAAAGAGTGTCTCAAAAAGTGTAGAGATGTGATATACTTATAACTGGAGGTGTGATATGTTTGCTCAGAAAACAGATTTGGCACAAATGATTGCAATGCTTAATGATGAATACCGCATTGCTGCTGTGAAAATATGTTGAGTATCTTGTACAGGCTCAAAAAATCAAGGCAAAAGGCACATTACATCAGATACAGGCTGTTTTTGCTGATGACAAAGGTTGGAACTCCGAGCAGGAAATGATAGCTGATATGGCGAATTTTCGTCGTGAAAGGCTTGCAAGATGCGAATATTAATTGATACTAATGTTCTAATTTCCGCATTTGTTTTTGGTGGCAAAGCTGGAAAACTTATGGAACTTCTTTTTGATGAAAGTCATGAGTTGCTTGTTTCTGCTTTTGTGTGATGCTCTTTTTCACAATGTAGATGTTATTCTTTCAGGGGATAAAGACTTTCTTGAGGCTGGATTGGAAAAACCTCAGGTATTTTCGCCTTTAATGCTGTTTGATTATCTTTCTTAGATATATAGCCATTCCAATATCATTGTCAGAGTTGCAGAATTTTTTTACTTTTGACGGACGAAGAAAAATAGATAATCCGTTTGGAAATTGATAAATTGTACATAGCCTTTTAGATAGAAAAAAAATTATTTGAGCCAAAAAAATTATTTGACAGCAGAAATTATCGATGATAAAATATAATAGAGGTTCCGTCTGCTAAGATGGTTCTGTCTGCTAAGATGGTTCTGTCTGTAAAGATGGTTCTGTCTGTAAAGATGGTTCTGTCTGTAAAGATGGTTCTGTCTGTAAAGATGGTTCTGTCTGTAAAGATGGTTCTGTCTGTAAAGATGGTTCTGTCTGTAAAGATGGTTCTGTCTGTAAAGATGGTTCTGTCTGTAAAGATGGTTCTGTCTGTAAAGATGGTTCTGTCTGTAA
>CAMVHR010000057.1 GCA_947167345.1 uncultured Treponema sp. | reverse complement strand
AAAAGAGCTTTTCACAAGTCAGTACGACAAGGACAAAGGCTTTGATTCATGGCAAGTTTCGCAAGGAGAATGTACAACAACTTCCAACAATATAGAAAATAGAATCTTCAAGCCTTATCAGAAAGAAGAAATATCAGTATCGTATTCAGACTTAAAAAAGTTTTTCGACTGTCCAAGAAGATTCATGTTTGAAAAACTTTTAAACATACAGCCGCAAAATAATGAAGCAGAACTCATGGACACTTTTGCAATGGGTAATCTTTACCATTCTGTGCTGGAATTTTATTGTACTGCCCTAAAAGAAAGAAAGTTAAAACTACAGACTACAGAAGAAGGTCTTTCAGAAGAATATAAAGACATCCTCTGCGACAGCATAGACAAAGCAATTGAAAAGCAAAACATAAGCCATTTAGGAAGACAGCTAATGATTACTACAAGGCAAGCCATTCTGTCAAAAATGCTAAGCACAGTACATGAGTTTTCAAAGCTGTTCAATGGCTGTGAAGTTGCAGAATCAGAATCTTCTTACAGCTATGAAATGCCAGAAAACAATTGCACATGCAAAGGAAGAATTGACTGCCTTTTAAAAGACACGCAGAAAGCAGAATACATATTAATTGACTTTAAAAACTCAAAAGGCGCAATTCACAATGACATATTCTATGTAAACGAAGATGTAGACATTCCTGATTTTCAAATGCCTATGTACCTCTTTCTCATGGAAAACGCTCCAAAAAACAGACAAAAAAAAGTAGAAAACTGTGCATTCTTTAACATAACAGATGAAAAAATTGTTCCAGTAACAGGTTTTGACGCTGATATAGATTTTGAGCCTACGCAAAAAAGAGTTCAGGAATTAATTGCTGTTTACTGCAAAAGGCTTAGGGCAAATGATTTTAGTACAGATTCTGAAAGGCAGGACTTTTACACGTGCTGTGGCTGCACGTACAAAAGTGTATGCAGAAGAACATTCAATATCAGCAGGGAACAGTAGCGAGGGGAAACATGAGCAAGAAAACTCCAACACAGTCACAGCAGAAAGCAATAGACATAGACATAAACGCAGTAGTAAGTGCAGGTGCAGGTTCTGGAAAGACAAGCGTTCTTTCTCAAAGATTCGTTCATCTTGTAACAGACAAAAAGTATAAGGTAGAAGAGATACTCACCCTCACCTTTACAAAAAAAGCAACCGTAGAAATGTACGGAAGAATATACAAGGCATTAAAAGAAAAAGCACCTGAAAGCGTTGCAGACTTTTACAAGGCAAACATAAAAACTCTTGACAGCTATTGTGCATCAATTGCAAAACAAGGCTCGCATTTTTATGGAATAAGCCCAGACTTTACGCAGGATGAAGATGCCATTCGAGAAAGGGCAGAAAGCATGGCCCTTCCTTTCATTCTACAGCACCGAGACAACCCTGCCATAAAAGCTCTTGTTAAAACCAAGGACTTTTCTAAAATTGCAGAAGAACTGTTCGTAAATCCAATAATCGAAAACTCCACCGTTGCCGAGCCTATAGATTTTGAACGCTGTAACGAAAGACAGAAAAAAGAAATTCTTACAACATGGAACAAAGAAGCTCCGAATGCATTCGACACGCTTCACAGTCTTGATACAGCATTGGAAAACTTTGAAGGAAACAAGAGTTCCAAGTTCATAGTAAATCTTACACAAGCTCTTTCAGCAGAACGATCCGAACTTCCAGTTCTTTCAGATGAAATAATAGAAAACTCTGACAGCAGTACACTGGAAGAATTCCTGAAGACACTGCATTCTGTTTCATCCATCAGGCTTTCAAGTGCAAAAGGCATAGAGGAAATAAAAGAACTTATACAAACTCTCCGTGAAAAAGTTTCAATACTAATATCTCTTGCAAACTTTGTATACGGCTATCAAATCATAAAAGAAATTACCCCACTTCTAAAAGAATTTCAGGAACAAATTCTCCATGTAAAAAGAAGCAGCGGCAGCCTTTCTTTTGCGGATGTTTCTTCTCTTGCAAAATGCATATTGCGTGATCATCCGGAAATCCGCCAGCTTGAAAAGCAAAAGTACAAGGCAATCATGATTGACGAATTCCAAGACAACAACATGATGCAAAGAGACTTACTTTTCATGCTTGCAGAAAAACCTGAAAGAATGGAAAAAGGAATTCCTTCTGTACAAGAACTTTGCCCTGACAAATTATTTTTTGTAGGTGACGAAAAGCAGAGTATCTATCGTTTTAGAGGTGCTGACGTTTCAGTATTCCGAGGACTTTCAAAAGACTTTCAGAAGGGAAATCTTGAACTTGAAGAAAACTTCCGTTCCGAAAAAAATCTTGTTCTTGCTTTTAACACGATATTCGGCGGCTTTTCTTACCCTGACAATGCACAACAAAAACAACCATCAGTATTTTTTAAAGACACAGACAATCAAAATGCCATTCCAGAATACGAAGCTGTTTACCATAAAGTGTCTACAACAAAAACAGAAACTAATTGCACTCCCCTAATCCACATTGTCCTTTTTGACAAAAGCCAACATGAAGATTTTGACAGCCAGCAATGTGAAGAAGCCGAAGCCCTTTGGGTTGCAAGAAAAATAAAACAGCTTTTAAAAACATACAAAGCTTCTGACATTGCAATTCTTTTCAGGACATATAATTTACAGCCTTTATACGAACGCATACTCATGCAAGAAGGCATTCCGTATAACTGCGAAGTTACTACAGGCTTTTTTAATGACGGTCCAAGTAATGACATTTTTGCAATGTTAAGACTATGTGCATATAAGTCAGACTCCCTTTCATACTCAACAGTACTTCGCTCTCCATTTGTAAATCTTTCAATAGAAGAAACAAATGCTGTAATTGCAAAATTTTTAGAAGAAGAACATCTTGAACCTTTTGCAACAGAAGTTCACGATTTATTACCCCCTGCATCAGCAGCGCGATACTATCATGCAAAAGAAATTTTTCAAAGGCTTTGTGAAAAATCAAAAACTGAAAGCCTTACAAAGCTGGTGACTTATTTGTGGTATGACGCAGGATACCGCTATGAGACGGCTTGGAACATGACGGTAACAATGTATGCAAGCATTTATGATAAAATATTTGAGCTTGCCCGGCAGTCAGAAGAGCAAACGATGAGTCTTGCTTCTTTTGTAGACAGCGTCAGAACCTATCAGGATGAAAGCGAAAAACTGAACAACATGGACATTCCGCTTGAACAGGAAGAAGGCATTCACATTCTTACCATACATAAAAGCAAGGGTCTTGAATTTCCTGTAGTGTTTGTCTGTGGAACACACAAACAGATTCCTAACGACTCAAATGCTAGCCCTGTTTACAGCTCTAAAGAATTTGGGATTTCAATTAACACACCCCCATGTCCTTCTTTTGCAGACTCTAATGTAAATTATTTTTACAGCAAGGCTCAAAATCTTAACAAGGCAATGGCTTATGCAGAACTAAAGCGCCTGACCTATGTTGCATTTACACGCCCAGAAAAAGAACTGTATGTTACAGGAGTATATAACGGCACATTCAAGGAATGTAATGAGCCGAAAACAATTCTTCAAACACTTGCAAACGTAATGCTGTTTTATTCAGATGAAGGTTCTGAAAAAGAAAAGCCTTACACTCTAGAAGAAATTCCAGCTCTGGACACAGAACAGTCAGAAGAAAATATAAACTTGCATGTAAGGCTTAATACAAAAGAAGAAAAACTAAAACTTATTCACACTGCAAAACCTTTGTATGAAAATGCAAAGATAGTACATGCAGACATTCCAGAGTCCATATACATTTTGCCTAGCAGTCTTGAAAAACGTGCTGACAATATTGCTCAGCCAGACTCACCTGCTCCATTCAAAGAAATTGATGAAATTGTATTGTCTTCAAATGAAAAGTTTGGATTCAATGATTTTGGAACAGTCGCTCACTTTTACATGGAGCAGGTTTTAAACAATACAAAAAACCCGTTTCCTGCAAAATATCTTACAGCTCTTGAAAACAAAAAAGAAAAGATTGAAACGGTAGAAAGAGTATGCTCAAAAATGGCAAAGGCATTTATTAATTCAGAATTAGGAAAAGAAGCCGTAAACTCAACATGGAAAAAGACGGAATATAATTTCAGAAGCAGGGAAAATGACAAGATTGTAAAAGGAACAATGGACCTTGTATTCAAAAATCAGGCAGCAGACGGCTACACTATAGTAGATTACAAGACTGATTCCGTCATTGCACCAGAAACATACACAGAACAGATTAGATGCTATGCACAGGCAATAAGCAAAATGCTCAGCTGCCCGTTGCATAACATAAAATGTTATCTGTATTATCTACGGCACGGAAAAGCCGTTTACTTAAACATCGGGTAACCACGCTCGTCGTAACGAATGCGCTTTACCCACGTATGGCGGTTAGGATCATACAGAGCAAAAGCAAGGTCCACTTCTGCATAAGGGCGGGCATGGTAAATAAGATAATCTTCTTTGCCGTCTCTACTGGTTGTAAAACTATTATGCCCCGGACCATATATGCCAGCTTTTTCATCTGTACAAAAGACAGGCTTACTTTCTTTTTTCCAACTAGAAGCATTCAGTAAATCTGCTTTTTCATCGGCCACCAGCATTCCCATGCAATATGTAGAATCCGTTGCACTTGCAGAATAAGTAAGGAAAATCTTTCCGTTCCGCTTTAATACAGAAGGTCCCTCATTTACTTTAAAACCCCTGCATTCCCAGTCATATTCAGGACGCGTCAAAAGTGTCTGGGGCAGCTTTAGTGTGTATGGAGTAATCATCTCTGCAATATACAGACAGGAATTTTCAGTACGTTCCTTTGATTTTTGAGCCCAAGCTGCATACCATTTTCCTGCATTTTCAAAAACAGTAGTATCCAACATGAAAGAATCCCATTCAGAAATAAGCATTCCTTTTTCTTTCCATTCGCCACAAAAAGGATCAGGACTATCGTTTTCCAAAATCCAAGTACGGATATACCAGGGATCTTCTGCCTGTCCCGCAGCAAAATAAATGAACCACTTGCCATTTATGTAATGCAATTCCGGTGCCCAAATATGCCAGCTCATCGGTCCCTGTGCATGTTTACGCCAAATTGTTAAAGGTTGTGCATCAGCAAGTGCTTTTACAGACCAAGCCCTGCGAAGTTCTATTCTGTCATATTCAGGAGCAGAAGCTGTAAAATAATAATATCCATCTTTATGATAATAAACATAAGGATCTGCCCTCTGCATTATTAAAGGACTTTTTTCATCTTGTTCCGTAATATCAGTTATATTCATGAAGTTAATGATAGTTCAACCTTTTAACATTTGTCAAGAAAATATTTGATATATATTAATTTTTATTGATATTTTTCTTGACAATAATAGAATTTTAGTGCATTATTTTAAAAGAAAAACAAATTCAAGGCTGTTTTTCAACATGTTTATTCTATGCTGCTTACAGGATTTCATGTTGTAATGTAAAAAAATAAAAATTAACCTCCTTTATTGCGCCGGCTTGCAATTAGTTGCAGGCCGGTTTTATTTTCATTCAATTTTTTATGGACAGTATCAACAAATAACGTTATAATACACAAATTATGGAAGGAACAGAAACAACTTTAATAATCAATCCTTTGGAAGATATCGCAAAGTTAAAGGCATTAGCCTCCGAGCCAAGAATCCAGATGCTCGACATTCTTAGAAAACAGACAATGAACATCAATGAAATTGCAGATACATTGAATCTTCCTCAGTCAACAGTAGCAACACACATATCAATTCTTGAAAACGCAGGACTCATTAATACAGAAGCTGTACGTGCAAAAAAAGGAAATCAGAAACTATGCAGACCTTCATTCAGAGAGCTGCTCATTCAGTTTCCAGAAAAGCAAAATACAGAAAAGAATTATATAGAAGTAGAAATGCCTATCGGAATCTTTACTGACTGCAATGTTACGGCACCGTGCGGACTTTGTTCTACAGAACGCATAATTGGATTTTTGGACACGCAGGATTCTTTTTTAAACCCGGAAAGAATGAAGGCCGGATTACTATGGTTTGGAAGCGGAAGTGTAGAATACAAGTTTCCAAACAACACAATGTATGATCAGAAAAAACTTACAAAACTTGAACTGACGGCGGAACTTTCATCGGAAACTCCAGGAACAAACTCTGTATGGCCCTCAGACATTACTGTATGGATTAATAAAATTGAAATAGGAACATGGATGTCGCCAGGCGATTTTGGTGACAAACGAGGAAAATACACCCCGATGTGGTGGAAACTGGAGGGTTCTCAGTACGGATTACTAAAAAACTTCTGTGTAACAAACGAAGGAAGTTTTGTTGATGGAGTTAAAATATCAGAGGTAAAACTCAGTGACCTTAACATTGCAGAGCATCACTCAATCCGAGTCCGACTTGGCGTAAAAGAAAATGCAGAACACATGGGAGGAATGAATATTTTCGGAAAGGGATTCGGCAATTACGATCAGGGCATAATCCTACGTTCATACTTTGACGAATAAGATTTCTGATATAATCATTAATAACAATTTTTTTAGATATTTATCAAATATTTTTGTTGTAAATTAAAAAAACTCGTGATATACTGTCCATAATACAGGAAAACGAGAGGTTTTTTATGAAACAAACTATTATTGTTGATACAAATAATAAAAAATCTGTAATAAGCAAAGATATTTACGGTCATTTTTCAGAACATTTGGGAAGATGCATTTACGGAGGATTCTGGGTAGGAAAAGACTCCCCCATACCAAACATCAACGGCTACAACAAGGCAGTCGTGGAAGCATTTAAAGAAATAGACATTCCTAATCTGCGCTGGCCGGGTGGATGTTTTGCAGACGAATATCACTGGAAAGATGGAATCGGACCAAAAGAAAACAGAAAGAAAATGATAAACACCCACTGGGGTGGAGTTGTTGAAGACAACAGCTTTGGAACACATGAGTTCATGGGACTTTGCGATGAACTGGGCTGTAAGCCCTATATCTGCGGAAACGTAGGCAGCGGTTCCGTACAAGAAATGGATGAATGGATAGAATACATTACATTCAGCGGTGAAAGTCCTATGGCTCGTCTTAGGGCTCAAAACGGACACAAAGATGCATGGAAGCTGCCGCTGTTTGGCATTGGCAACGAAAACTGGGGATGCGGTGGCAACATGCGTCCAGAATTCTATGCAGACTTGTATAGAAGATACCAGACTTATGTCCGTCAGTACGGTAACGATAAAATCTTTAAGATTGCCGGTGGTCCGAATGTAGATGATTACAACTGGACTGAAGTCCTTATGAGCAATGCCGGAAAATTCATGGACGGTCTTTCCCTTCATAATTATACATTTGAATATTCATGGGCTGACAAAAAATCTTCTACCGGCTTTGACAAAGAAGGGTGGTATAGAATACTAAAAAATGCATTCAGAATGGAAGAACTTGTTCGTCGCCATGGAGAAATCATGGACAAGTACGACCCGGAAAAAAGAGTTGCTCTTGTCGTAGATGAATGGGGCAACTGGTTTGAAGTAGAACCAGGCACAAATCCGGGATTCCTGTACCAGCAAAATTCAGTGTGCGATGCTGTTGTTGCAGGCATTCATCTCAACATATTCAACAATCACTCAGACCGTGTACGCATTGCAAACATTGCACAGGCAGTAAACGTACTTCAAGCTCCAGTCCTTACAGAAGGAGACAAAATTGTCCTTACTCCTACATGGCATGTATTCCACATGTACAAGGGGCATCAGGGAGCACAGCTTTTGGATACTACATTTGCAAGTCAGAGTGCTGGAATTTTCGATAAGAACATTGTTGTTCCAGGTTTAAGCGTTTCTGCCTCCGAAAAGAAGGATGAAAAATCTGGCAAGATGAGATATCTTGTTACAATAGTAAACCCTGATGCTGATGTGTCAAAAGAAGTTGAAGTTGGATTTGTAAACCTTAAAGCCTCTATTGATTCTGCATCGGCCACTGTAATAACCGGAGAAAAGATGAACAGCATCAACACTTTTGAAAAGGATGATGCCGTTGTTGAAAAAACGCAGGAATCAAAAATTATTGACAGGCAGACAGTTTCAGTAAATGTACCTGCACATTCTGTAGTATCAGTTACAGTCTATGCATGATGAACTCTGTTGAACTTATTAAAAGTCAAAAAAAATTCTGTCCTGAATGTGAAATACGGGAATTGCAAGCGCAAATCACAAAGGAAAGAATTGAAAATGACATTGCAAGGATGACTTATGTGCCCGGTGTAACGACACCGGAAAACATATATCGAAAAAGGCTTGAAACATGCAGTGCCTGTACATCGTTACAGGCAGAAATCATGTGTTCAGAATGTGGTTCTTATGTTGCATACAGAGCAAGAATGCTGTCTGCAACATGCCCGTATCCGGGAAAGAACAAATGGCTGTAAAAAGGAACATTGAATGAAAGCAAAAGTAAGCATTGTAAAAGATTTTACAAAGGGAAAAGTTGACGACAATCTTTTCAGTTCTTTCATAGAACATCTGGGAAGAGCTGTATATACAGGCATTTACGAACCCGGACATCCGGCAGCTGACGAACAGGGATTCAGAAAAGATGTCATAGATTTAGTAAAAGAGTTAAATGTATCCCTTGTACGCTATCCGGGAGGCAACTTTCTATCTGGATACAACTGGAAAGACGGTATTGGTCCAAGAAATGCAAGACCAGTCCGACTAGACCGTGCATGGCATACAATTGAAACGAATAAAATCGGCATTGATGATTTTTATGACTGGTCAAGAAAAGCCGGCACAAACATTCTCGGAGCCGTCAATATGGGAACTGGAACACCACAGGATGCAGGAGACATTGTAGAATACTGTAATTTTCCTGGTGGTACATACTGGAGCGACCTGAGAGCAAAGAACGGTCATAAAAATCCATACGACATCAAATACTGGTGCATCGGAAACGAGATGGACGGTCCGTGGCAAATTTGTCATCTTGACGCAAATGATTATGGCAAAAAGGCTCTTGAAGCTGCCAAAATAATGAAATGGACTGACGATTCCATAAAAGTAGTAGTATGCGGAAGCTCTACAACTTCAATGCCTACATACCCGGAATGGGACAGGATTGTCCTTGAGCACACTTACGATATAACAGATTACATTTCAATTCACAGATATTTTGAAAACTATGGTAATGACGATGACTTTCTTGCGTCATTTTATGACATGGATCAATTCATTACAACCTGTACGGCAACATGTGACTATGTTAAGGCATTAAAGCGCAGCAAAAAGACAATGTACCTTTCATTTGATGAATGGAATGTATGGTATCAGGAAAAGCAGGAACCTCATCCTTGGCAGGAAGCACCCCGCATTCTTGAAGACAACTATTCTCTGCTTGATGCTCTTGTTTTTGGTGGCATGGCAATTACCCTTCTCAATCATGCAGACAGAGTACGCATAGCTTGTCTTGCACAACTTGTAAACGTAATTGCGCCAATATTTACAGAACCTGGAAAAGGTTCTTTCAAACAAAGCATATACTATCCGTTTCAGGACATATCTACGTTTGGACGTGGAACTGTACTTGCTCCTATTGTAAAATCTGAAAATAAAGTAACCGCAAAATACGGAGAAGTACCGGCAGTTATTTTTTCTACTATATATAATGAAGAAAAAGATGAAGTAACAGTTTTTGCCTTGAATTCAAGTAAGACCGAAATTTCTGAGACTGAAATTGATTTACTCTCATTTGAGAACACAAAGATGATTTACAGGACAGAACTTTTTGGCTCTGACTTAAATGTCAAGAATTCACTTGCAGCCCCGGAATCAGTAAAGCCGGTAGCAGGAAAAATAGAGGAAAGTACAAACGGAAAGTATAAAGTTACTTTACGTCCTGCTTCATGGAATGTCATTCGGTTTAAGGTAAATGCTTTTTAGCTAACTTTGAAAAAGTCTATCTGAAAAGCTTAATAAAACAGGGTTTATAAAGGAGGTATATATGAATTTGGCCGAATATGAATTTTGGTTCATTACTGGCAGTCAGGATCTTTATGGAGAAGAAACATTAAAGCAGGTTGCAAAAAATTCAAAGGAAATTGTAGAATCCTTGAATAAAAATGCAACTTTGCCTTGTAAGCTGGTATGGAAGGAAACTCTTCTTACACCAGAATCAATCCACAAAACACTTGAACAGGCAAATGCTGATGACAAATGTGCAGGAATCATCTGCTGGATGCACACATTCAGCCCTGCAAAGATGTGGATCGCAGGACTCAATGCATACAAAAAGCCTTTGCTCCAGCTCAATACTCAGTTTAATGTAGAAATTCCTTATGCAACAATGGATATGGATTTCATGAATCTGAACCAGAGTGCACACGGAGACCGTGAGTTTGGCTTCATTACAAGCCGCATGGATCTACCACGCAAGGTTATTGTAGGACACTGGAACAATGAAACAACACAGAAACGCATTGCAGAATGGATGCGTGTTGCACGTGCTGTAGCAGACGGAAAGACACTCCGTTGCCTGCGCTTTGGTGACAACATGCGTGAAGTTGCCGTTACAGACGGTGACAAAGTAGAAGCAATGATAAAGTTCGGATGGTCAGTTCCTTATTACGGAATCGGCGACCTAGTTGCATACATGAATGAAGTTTCACAGGCTGACATTGACGCTCTGTATGACGAATACAACCAGAAATACGAAATTGTATATGACTGCGGAAACGGATTTGAGAAAGATTTCGTTATCGGACAGATAAAGGAACAGGCAAAGATTGAAATTGCACTCCGCCGCTTCCTTAAAGACAATGACGGAAAGGCTTTGTGTACAAACTTCCAGGATTTGCACGGCATGAAGCAGCTGCCGGGACTTGCAATCCAGAGACTCCTTGCAGACGGATATGGATTCGGTGCAGAAGGCGACTGGAAGACATCTTGTTTTGTACGCACATTCAAGGCAATGACCGACGGTCTTGTAGTTGAAGGCAAAAAAGGTAATGCCTTTATGGAAGACTACACATACAATCTTGTGGCAGGAAAAGAGGCAAACATGGGAAGCCACATGCTCGAAGTTGACCCAGAAATTGCAGTATCAAAGCCAAAAATCGAAGTTCATCACCTCGGTATTGGCGACAAAGAACCACCTGCAAGAATGGTATTCAACACTTTGGAAGGCAATGGTCTTGTTGCAGCTGTTGTTGACATGGGCAATAGATTCCGCTGTGTTGTTAATGAAATCAACGTCATTCCTCCAGAAGCACCTCTTCCAAAGCTTCCTGTCGCACGCATGTTGTGGAAGCCATATCCAAGCCTACAGACTTCTGCAGAAGCATGGATTCTTGCAGGTGGCGGACATCACACGGCATTCAGCAACATCGTCACAACAGACATGCTTCGCGACTGGTGCGAAATGGTTGGCATAGAATGTGCAGTGATTGACAACTCAACTACAATTCCACAGTTCCGCAACGAACTTCGCTGGAATGCCGCATACTGGAACTCAAAGAAATAAACACTTTTCAGACCACCCTATCAGAAGGGTGGTCTTTTTGAATATAAATCAAACTATTGCCAATCTTTTGCAAAGTATGTATCATAGTGAAAATCTTTAGAATAAGGTCGATTTTTTTGATACTATGGAAACTATTGAAATTTTAAGGCAATTGGCAATCATAATCATTTTTGCAAAGCTTCTCGGTCTTGTGGCACGCAGACTCCATGCACCACAAGTTGTTGGAGAAATTGTTGCCGGTCTGCTCATTGGACCAAGCATTTTTGGATGGGTACAGTCGTCACAGTTTCTTTCAGGCATGGCAGAAATTGGTGTCATAATGCTCATGTTCAACGCAGGTCTTGGAACAAACATCAATGAGCTAAAAAAAAGCGGTGTAAAGGCAACGCTTATAGCATGTGCTGGAGTTTTTGTACCTCTTGTTCTAGGCACAATCCTATTCATGACTTTTTACGGTTTTGATAAAATTGGTTCAGAACAATTTTACAAGGCCTTGTATATCGGAACAATTCTGACAGCAACATCAGTAAGCATAACGGTACAGACGTTGAAAGAACTTGGAAAGCTTTCAAGCTTTGTTGGAACAACCGTTACCAGCGCAGCAATAATTGACGATGTAATCGGAATCATAGTGCTGACTGTCGTAATCGGATTTAAAGATCCGTCCACAAACCTTGTGTCAGTCATAATCCACACAGCACTATTCTTTGTATTTGCCTGTGGTGCTGGATTTATTTTCTATAAAATATTCAAATTATTTGAAAAGCGCTATGTTCATACACGACGAATCCCAATCGTAGGACTTGCGCTTGCATTTTCATTTTCCTATATCGCACAGAAATTCTTTAATGTAGCAGACATTACAGGAGCATACATTGCAGGTGTCATTCTGTGCACAACAAAAGACTCTTCTTACATTTCCCGAAAGATGGACATAAACTCTTACATGCTGTTTGGTCCTATATTCTTTGCAAGCATCGGATTGCAAACAAACATCAGGACAATAGACACATCCATCCTTATTTTCTCTGTTGCATTTGTAATTGTCGGAATGCTGTCCAAAATCATAGGATGTGCAGGAATATCACGGATTATAGGATTCAGCGGCATCAACAGCCTTATCATAGGATGTGGCATGATGACACGTGGTGAAGTCGCACTTATTGTTGCACAGAGGGGACTTGCAGCCGGTCTTCTGGAGCATGAGTTCTTTACATCCGTAATCCTGCTCATCATAATAAGCTCGTTAGTAACACCTCTTGTGTTAAAAGCACTGTATTCAAGAAAAAAAGAAGTTTCATAACGATTTCAATACGGCTTTATGCTCATCAGTAACACGGAAGCTTTCACACGCTTTCTGAATAGTTTTTCTGCGGCACCATTCATTTAGTCCGCCATGTTTAAGATAAGCTATGGAAGACTCCCACTGCTTGGCAAGAGCCGTAGCAAAATACCATGAAATCATCATGTTCACATAATAGTTGTCGTCGGCATTCTGTACATGCGGACGGCACAAAGCTCCTACCCGATTCAAATGCCCTTCAGAAAAATCATCATCCAAAAAATAATTCATGAGCATCTTTATTCCAAACCTGACTGTATATGTATGGGACGAATCTAGCCATCTGTCAATATATGAAAAAAGTTCCCTTTTATTCTTTTTTAATGCATTGGAACAAAGCTGGTCGCAAGTTGCCCAGTTATCAACAAAAGGCAAAAAACGCTCAATCTCATTAACAGTACGCAAAAAATCTTTCTGACATCCGATAAGAAAAGAATGAAGCTGATTTTCTTCAAATAAATCATGTGGAAGTTCTGAAAAAAAAATGTCCTCATCGAATTCTCCACATAAACTCTTTTTATGAAGCTCTTTTGCTAAATTCTTTAATGCAGGAGTACGAACACCAATGACACTCCGTGCTGGCACATTAGGAATAAGTTTAGCCTGAAACTGCGCATACTTTTCATCCTTTAATAAAAGTAACCTGTCCTGAATTTCTTTCATAAAAAAAATGATATAACACAGCCCCCACTTTTTCAACAATGTTTTTTATGATAAAATCAAAAACACCTTAAAACCATTTATATGGAGAATAATATATGAGCGATTATAAAATTGAAACAAAATGTCTTACAGCAGGCTATACCCCAAAAAACGGAGAACCTCGCCAAATTCCAATAATCCAGTCAACAACATTTAAATATGACACAAGCGAAGACATGGGTAAACTCTTCGATCTTGAAGCAAGCGGCTATTTTTATACAAGACTTCAAAACCCAACAAATGACTATGTTGCTTCAAAAATTGCAGCCCTTGAAGGAGGAACAGCAGCAATGCTCACATCCTCTGGACAGGCCGCAAACTTTTTTGCCCTTTTTAATATATGCGAAAACGGAAGCCACATTGTAGCATCTTCTTCTATTTATGGAGGAACATTCAATTTAATTTCCGTAACAATGGCAAAAATGGGCATCTCCGTAACATTTGTAAATCCTGACTGCACGGAAGAAGAACTGAACGCCGCATTCCAAGACAACACAAGAGCCGTATTCGGCGAAACAATTGCAAACCCTGCACTTACAGTCTTGGACATTGAAAAATTTGCAAAGGCAGCACACTCTCATGGCGTGCCACTCATTGTAGACAACACATTCCCTACTCCAATCAATTGCCGTCCTATTGAATGGGGAGCAGACATCGTTACACACTCTACAACAAAATACATGGACGGACACGGAGCCGCTGTTGGAGGAGCCATTGTGGATTCTGGCAAATTCGACTGGATGGCTCATGCAGACAAGTTTCCTGGACTTTGCACTCCAGATGAATCATACCACGGCATTACTTATGCAGAAAAGTTTGGAAAAGAAGGAGCATTCATTACAAAGTGTACAAGCCAGCTTATGAGAGATTTCGGATGCATTCAGTCTCCACAGAATGCATTCATCCTGAATCTTGGACTTGAATCGCTTCATGTAAGGATGCCACGCCACGTAGAAAACGGACAGGCTGTAGCAGAATTCCTTTCAACCCAGGACAAAGTTGTGTCTGTAAACTATCCTGGACTTAAAAGCGATAAATATTACGAAATTGCAAAAAAATATCTTCCTAACGGCGGATGCGGCGTTGTTTCATTTGAGCTTAAAGGCGGAAGACAGGCTGCAGAAAAGTTCATGAAAAACTTAAAGCTTGCAAACATTGAGACACACGTTGCAGATGCAAGGACCTGCTGTCTTAACCCTGCAACATCTACCCACAGGCAGATGAATGACGAGCAGCTCAAAGCAGCTGGCATTCCTGCAGGATTAATCCGCATCTCTTGCGGACTTGAAAACAAGGAAGACCTTATAAGTGACCTTAAACAGGCTCTTGAAAAAATTTGACCTTAAGGTTTTACGGCACTACTTCTTAAGAATTCATGACACGACTTCTTAAGAAGTTGCGACACAATTTCTTAAGTACTTGCGACGCAATTTCTTAAGTATTCATGACACAATTTCTTAAGTACTTGCGACACAATTTCTTAAGTATTCATGACACAATTTCTTAGAACGTGGCATATTGCAGAAGATAAAAGTCATGTTTTTATAGAATTTTCTGGACTGGTCCTTATACTTGGGAATAGTGGACAAAACTGATTCTTGTCATGCGCAGGCGGAGCTGGCAGTCCTAAAGGCTCCGACTCAGGCGAAACCTCCCTGTCGGTAAGGCTTCCCGGCATATCTCCTTGTCCTGCATGATAAGTCCGAACATGAAGTCATCGTGAAATGTAAGGTCTTCAAATGGTTTGATTTTTCTCATTAAAATCTCCTTACATATATAGTTTCCCTGATATATACATTTGGTTCAAATTTTTGGAAAAAAAATGAAAACACCCTTATAACATTATTTTCTAAAATAAAATGTAACACCTTACTATGAAAAATCATTATATTTAATGAAAACTTGAATGTAATCAAGATTTTACACAGGAGGTTTTACCTTATTTATGAAGAATTTAACAACAAAAATAATGGGAACAGCAGCAGTAGCTGCCGTATCTTTCGGATTGCTGGCCTTTTCATGCAAGGCAAACAACGGTTCTGCAAATGTTGCTTTCGCAGAAACAAAAAAAACATCACCTTCCGTTTCACTCCCATCAGATTCACTAAGCGTAACACAGGCACTGCAGACAACATTCCGCTCAATAAGTTCAGGAGTTCTTCCTGCAGTTGTAGAAGTTGACGTTACAGAAACTACAAAAGTGCAGACATTCAATCCATTCGAAGGCTCTCCTTTTGACTGGTTCTTTGGAAGCCCAGACGACAAGGGAGACAAGAAGGACAATCAGCGCGAGATGCAGCAGTCTGCGCTTGGAAGCGGCGTTATAGTCAGAAAATCAGGCAAAACAATCTACGTCCTTACAAATAATCACGTAGCAGGAAAAGCAACAACAATAAAAATAAAGCTCAATGACGGACGTGAATTTGACGGCAAGCTGGTTGGTGCAGATGAAAGAATGGACATTGCCCTAGTTTCATTTGAAAGCTCAGACAGCAACATTACAATTGCAACACTTGGAGACAGCGACAACGTTCAGCAAGGCGACATTGTTCTCGCACTCGGAAGCCCTATGGGATATTTTGCATCTGTTACACAGGGAATTGTAAGTGCCACAGGAAGAAGCGGCGGACAGATTGGTTCTATCAGTGACTTTATCCAGACAGATGCCGCAATCAATCAGGGAAACTCTGGTGGTCCACTTGTAAACATCAATGGAGAAGTAATAGGCATTAACACTTGGATTGTATCACAGTCGGGCGGAAGTCAGGGCTTGGGATTCTCAATTCCTATCAATAACATAAAGACTGCCATTGACCAGTTCATAAGCAAGGGCAAAATCAGCTACGGTTGGCTTGGAGTAAGCCTCGTTGAGCCTACAGCAGAATACAAGAAAGATCTTGGCATTGAAGAAAAGCAGACTGGTGCATTTGCAGCAGAAATCTTTATGGACAGCCCGGCATTCAAAGGTGGCATGAGGGCAGGAGACTTTATTACCCAGCTTAACGGTCATGACATAAAGGACGTTGATCAGCTGGTACGTGAAGTAGGAAATCTTAAAGCAGGAGAAACAGCAAAGTTTGCCGTACAGCGTGGCAAGACCAAGATAGAACTTTCCATAAAGATTGAAGAACGTTCACAGACAGTCGCTTCTGATAATGGCAAGCTGTGGCCTGGCTTTATAGCATCTCCTCTTTCTGAATCAAACAGAACGCAGCTTAAGCTTGATGACAAAGTAAAGGGCGTTATTGTAACAAACATTCAGGAAAAGTCACCAGCTGCTGCACTCAGGCTTCAGAATGGAGATGTAATTACAGCTGTAAACGACAAGAAAGTAACAAGTGTCAAAGAATTCTACGAAGCACTTGATACATCTAAAAACAAGGAAATATGGTTTGAAGTCTACAGTGACGGCCATACAATTTCTACAGGAAAATACAAAATAAAATAAAAATTTTTGAAATTCCTTGTAACTATATAAAAGTGAGTTGGTTATTGTTTATGTAAGGCAAGTAAAGTGCGGCACTTACTCAATAGAAACTCCTTGAAATGACCTCTGTGTGGTAGCAGAGGTCGTTTTTTTTGCCCTTTCCCAAACATCTTCGTGCAAACTTTTTTAGACATTGCGGAATCCCTTAAAATGATATAGAATACTTTTACTATATTACAAAGGAGATTAATATGGCAGAAAAAAAACAGCATAAAATCGTATCTGCATCAACAGGTGAAGCAGTAAAACCTGGCAAAAAGCCAGCTTCCTCTGCTGTTCAGCAGACAGGCAACGCAACAGGCCTCCGTGTGGGAGCATTTATCCTGTGGATTGCAGCAATCGCATTTGAAGTGCTTGCAATAGCTCTTATCTTGGAAAAACTTCTTGTTCTTCCACAGATTGAACCTTTATACAAGGGTATAGCAGCTCTTGTTCTTGACGCAGTATGTGTCATTATCGGCTCTCAGCTGTGGAAAAAGGCAAATCACATAGATCCAGCTTCACAGAAGAATGCACTTAAGTTCTGGCTGTGGAACAACATGGGTGTAATTGTAAGTGCTATTGCATTCATTCCATTTATCGTAATCCTTCTTACAGACAAAAAGGCAGATGGAAAAACAAAGGCAATTGGAGCTGTAGCAGCGGCAATCCTTCTTGCAGTATCAGGTCTTGCAAGCTATGACTGGAATCCTCTTTCACAGGAAGCTGTTGCAGAAGCAGCTGCGGGAACTGGTGTTTACTGGACCGAACACGGTAAGAAGTTCCATCTGTATGAAGACTGTCAGGCCCTTGACCGATCAGAAACACTCATTACAGGCAGTGCTCAGGAAGCTATTGATGCCGGTAAAGGCACAATCTGTAAGTTCTGTGAAAAAAGACAGGAAAAAGAACTTGCCGCTGCAAATGCACCAGCAGTTTCAGTAGAAGAATAGACATTATTTTTTAATAGATAAGGCAGCTTCAAGGCAAATACTTTGAAGCTGCTTTTTTTTGCCAACAGTGTACACTATCAGAAAAGTGCATAGTACATCATCGCATTTGAAAAGTAAAAAAGGTGGTATTTCACAGCCTAGTCTTTGAAAAAACGTACAGTTTTTGGAACAAAAACTGTAGATGTTGCTGTTACGGTGGTGTCGAATTTCCACTTTTCATCCCTAAAATTCGACGTTTATCCCACTTTTGTTGACAGATTGGAAAATTTATGTATAGAATTTAAGCAAATTCTTAAGAATTGCACTTAGGAATAGTAGACAAAACTGTTTGCTATGTTAAAATATAATTGAATTGGTATAGGAGGCTGTATGTCAGTAAAAAATGTTTATAAAAAGTCCTTCACGGGTATTGACAAAAACTGTACAAAGTGTTATGGGGGGGGGTATAAATTAACCTTAAAATGCACTATTTTCTGTGCGTTACTCCTTTCTTTCCTACTATTAAATGCTACATTCATTTCCTGTGCAGGCGGCGCTGGCAGTCCTAAAGGTTCCGAAGCAGAAGGAACAGCCCTTGCAATCAAGATTCCAGACACATCAAAAGCTCTTTATGACAAAGAAGCTATAGTTTCCTTTACCGTAACAGTAAGCTCTGGCTCGTTCAACAGTACAAAAAGTGCC
>CAMVHR010000056.1 GCA_947167345.1 uncultured Treponema sp. | reverse complement strand
ACCACCGAGATCTACACTCTTTCCCTACACGACGCTCTTCCGATCTCGTTTTTTGCACAAGTCTGCATGAATTTATTCACAAACTCAAAAAAAGTAGTGTTTTTTCAAATCCATGCTATAATTTTAAACATCGCATTTTAAAGGAGGAGTTTTTTTGATGGGCAGAAAGAATTCGATTTTAAGGCAAATTCTTTTTCCTATAGTCATTATTCTCGTTTCTATTACTGTTTTGATTATTGGAGGTGTAATTTATACTTTTTCTTCATCATATACAAACAATATAATTACCCAAAATGCAAATACAGCCTCATATATTGCCGAAGCTGTCACTAATTTTATGGATGGCGCATACAATATTACGGATGAAATAGGACATAACCCATACATAACGGGAATGGACAGAATTCAGCAGGAATCCGTACTTGCTTCTGTGACAGAAAGAAATCCGTATATAGAACTGGCCTATATTGTTGACATGGATGGAATTCAGACTGCCCGCTCTTCTGGAAAATGCGGTGACAGAAGCTCACGCTGGTGGTTTAAACAGATGAAAGAAACTCAAAAGTCTTTTATCTCAAAATCTTATTACTCAGTCTCAACAAATGTTCCTTGTGCTTCTATTTTCATTCCTATTGTACAGAATGGCAGCATAACCGCACTTTCCTGCTCTGATTTAAAGCTAGATTATCTTACTTCACTTGTTGAAAAGTATAATTCAAGGAACAGCGGACAGTTTTCGTTTATCATTGACGGTGAAGGTGTTGTTGTAGCACATCCTGACCGCCGATTTATAGAAGAATTGTACAATTACAAGACCATGACACATACCACTAGCGAAAAAAACGCTGACGGTTTTGTTAAAACTGATGATTCTGGTCAAGTTGTTACAAGGGAAGAAAGTTTTAAGGTAGATCCAAAATTTGCAGAGGCCATAGACAACCTTCTTTCGAGTAAAAGGGAAACTGCTCTGGTTAATATGGAAGGTACTGCCTCTTTTATAGCCTGTGCGCCAGTAAAACTAAAAGGAAATTCAGCAAATTGGGGCGTAGTTACAGTGCAGAATGCTAAATTGGCGTTTTCAATGATGCACAGAATCATAATAATAATGCTGTTAATTGGCAGTATGACGCTTTTAGTTTCAATAGTTATTGTAATTATCCTTACAAGAAAAATTACAAATCCTATTACAAAGATATGTAGCATAATAGGATATAATGAAAATATTCTTATTTCTGGAGAAACAGAGGGTCTAAAGACGATTGAAGTTGGCATTAAGAATGAAATTGGTGATGTTGCAGAAGGATTCAATACATTTACCGAAAAACTGGCCGAAACAATGAAAGAAATCCGTTCTTCACAGAAAAAGGAGCGTGAAATCGGTGCAAAGCTTCTGGAAGAAGTTAATAGTCTTGTTGTTGCCACTAAGGAAAATGCCGCCACAAGCCAGGATTCCAGTGCGGCTGTAAAGGAAATTGTTGCCACAATGGAAGATACAAACGACCTTTCTGAGAACATTTCGCGTAAAATCAAGGATGTTTCGAGCGTGGCAAGCATGACTTCCTCAGATGTTACAGATGGAGTTTCTCAAATAGAACTTAACATGAAACAGCTTCATGAGATTTTTGATGCTAACAAAAGAACTATTGAGGGCATGAAAGATCTTAGTGAAAGAATAGAAAGCATTTGGGACATAGTGACTTTGATTAACAATGTTGCTGACCAGACAAAAATCATAGCCTTTAACGCTGAGCTAGAGGCAAACATGGCCGGAGAAGCCGGAAAGTCCTTTAGGATCGTAGCAAACGAAATCCGCCGCCTTTCAGACGGAATCATAAGTGGAACAAAAGAAATCAAGGAAAAGATAACGGAAGTACAGCATTCTTCCGACTCACTGATTCTTTATTCTGAAAGCAGTACGGCAAAAATCAATGAGGGATACGAAAATGCACGCAAGCTGGATAAGAAATTTGGCAGCATAAAGAATTCTGCCGAAATAACGGCCAAAAGTGCGGAAGATATTGCGGGCATTATTGAGCAACAGACAGTTGCCAGCGAACAAATTCTCATAGCCATAAAGGAAATTGCATCTGGTGTTGAGAATTTTACAGTTTCAACAGATAACATTTCTGGTGCGGCAGAAAATGTGCGTAAAATATCAGAGGACTTGAACAGTGCAAGTCAGGAATAATCCTATATATAAATTCAGGAGAATTTAAATGTCTACAGATGAAAAAAACAACAGAGCATTAAATTTCAAGCTTATTGCAATTCCTTCGGCTGGAATTCTTGCAGCTCTTCTTGCGGTTGTAATAATTTCAACAATGAGCATTGTAAAGACAGCGGAATATTTTGCAAAAATGCAGGGTGTTCCTGTTGTGGAGAAAGTCTTTAATTACATTGACGGCGATGAATTTGAAAGGCTTTCCCTTACGCTTGATAAGGATGATCCTTGGGCAGAAAAAACAAGACTCTGGATGCTGGATGTTGCTCAATCTGTAGGATGTTCATATTTATTTACAATGAGTCCTGAAGCCGGATCAAATTTCCGTTACATAATTGACGGAAGCTGTGATCCAAGCGATACGGAAAACTATTCGCCAATAGGAACTCAGGAAGATATTTCTTCATGGAGTAAAGCTCCACTTGTGACAATGAAAACAGGTGAGCTGACAAGTTCTGGAATGGTTTATCAGAAAGACTGGGGATGGACTGTCAGTACCTATAAGGCAATTAAGAATTCAAAAGGTAAAAATGTTGGATTCATTGGATGTGATTTTGAAATTTCATTCATTATCAAAATGATTACAAAAAGAATTACAATAATCGTATCTATAAGTGCGATAATTTTTGCTGTTTTCATATTCATTGTCTTAAAGATAAAGAGCCTTATGGCTCAGATTTCTGAAGCCCGCAAAAAAGAACTTGAGTCTATGGAACAGATTCATGAAGCCATGGCTCAGATTAAGGAAACTCAGGAAAAGGAGCATAGGATAAGCGCTACTCTTTTTGAGGAAGCTCAGAATCTTGCTGTATCGGCAAAGGAAACTGCCGCTACAAGCCAGGATTCCAGTGCGGCAGTAAAGGAAATAGTCGCCACAATGGAAGATACAAATGACCTTTCCGAAAACATTTCCCTCAAAATAAAGGATGTTTCGAGTGTGGCAAGCAGTACGTCTTCTGATGTTGTTGAGGGTGTTTCTCAGCTGGAGCTTAATGTAAAGCAGCTGCATGAGATTTTTGATGCAAACCAGAAGACTATTGATGGCATGAAGAATCTTAGCGAAAAGATTGAAAGCATTTGGGACATAGTGACTCTGATTAACAACGTTGCAGACCAGGCCAAAATCATAGCATTTAATGCTGAGCTTGAGGCAAGCACGGCAGGAGAAGCAGGTAAATCTTTCAGAATCGTAGCAAATGAAATTCGCCGCCTTTCAGACGGAATCATTGACGGAACCAGGGAAATAAAGGAAAAGATAACGGAAGTGCAGCATTCTTCTGACTCGCTGATTCTTGCATCTCAGAGCAGTACTTCTAAAATCAATGAAGGCTATGAGAATGCCCGTGATTTGGATGAGAAATTTAACAGCATAAAGAATTCTGCAGAAATAACGGCAAAGAGTGCGGAAGACATTTCTGCCATAATACAGCAGCAGGCAACGGCAAGTGAGCAGATTCTCATTGCCATTAAGGAAATTGCCAACGGCATTGAAAACTTTACTGTTGCGACAGACAATATTTCTGGTGCTGCAGAGAATGTCCGCAAAATATCGGAGGACTTGAACAATGCCAGCAACTGATGAGGATAAAATAAATGAGCTTTACGAAACTGTAGACGAAAACTTGACCTATCTGATTTTTTCGGTAGGAAAGGAGTCGTTTGCAATAAAGACTTTGTTAGTTCAGGAAATCATGCATTCTGCCAAAATTCATCCTCTTCCATTCGTTCCTGATTATATTGAGGGAGTAGTCAACTGTCATGGAGTTCCATTTACTGTTGTAAACACTCTTAAAATGTCGGGTTCACAGGAGTGTGATATTGAAGGCGGAAAAGTTCTTATCTTTAAGAGGGATGATGATAATTTTGCCATTCATATCTCAAACATAGAAATGTTTTTTGAGCCTGAAGATAAGGATATTCTTTCTGAAGGCATTCGATACAAGATGAATATTATTCCATTTCTCAACGCAGATTTTATAGAGCAATCTATGATACACGATTTGTGGGAGGAGGAGGACTGATTATGAGTGATAAGGTTAAGAGTCTTCTTGCAGAGTTAAAGCAATCTCAAGGCATAAGTTCAAGTAAAGATATTCCAAAGAGGGTTCGTCCTAGTTTATCTAGGGATAAGAAAGAAAAGGAAAGTGATGAAAAAGAAGTCACATCGGGAACATATACAATTCTTTGCATTGGGGCTTCAACAGGAGGTCCTTCTGCTGTTCAAACGGTTCTTCAGGGATTGGGAAAGAATTTTCCCCTGCCTGTTCTGTATGCGCAGCATCTTGACGTTGGAGCTGACGAAAAGATGGCTAAATGGTTTGACGACACATGCCCTGACATTTGCGTAAGTCTTGCAAAGGATGGTGAGGTTGCCGAACCTGGACATGTATATCTTGCTCCTGCCGAAAAGCATCTTGTAATTGACCGCATAAAGAATGGGCTTCCTGTCCTTCATCTTTCTGATGAAGCTCCAGAAAGGTTTTTGCGTCCTGCTGTGAATAAACTTTTTCGTTCTGCGGCAAAGTTTTACAAGGACAATTGCCTTGCAATTCTCATGACGGGCATGGGAGCTGACGGTGCTGAAGGGTGTAAAGAGATTGTTGATGCCGGAGGCTATACAATCTGTGAAGACAAGTCAACCTGCAAGGTGTTTGGAATGCCAGCCGCGGCAATTGCAATGAATGCGGCAAGTAAAGTTCTTCCTCGAGGAGAAGTGGCTCCTGCAATTTTAAGGATGGTGAAATAGTGGACGAAAAAGAATTTTCTGAAATCATTTCCATTGTTACCAGTCAGACTGGAATTACACCTCGCGAAAGTCACAAAGCCGGAATAATGAATTTCATTGAAAAGCGTAAGAAAGAAGTTAATCTGAATGGCTTGCCATATTCGGCTTATTTAAAGCTCAATAAAGATGAAATGTGCATTCTTTTAAATGCCGCAACTGTAAATGAAACTTATTTTTTTCGCGAAGAGTCTCAGTTTACTCTTTTAAAAGACAAGATTTTTCCGGAACTGCGTGCCAAATTAGGATTGAAGCCTATAAGAATATGGAGTGCGGCGTCTTCCAGCGGTGAAGAAATCTATTCACTTTTTCTTTTGGCTCAATCTTTGGGAGTTAGAACGGAATGCATTGCAAGTGACATAAATACGGCTGTTCTTGAAAAGTGCGGAAAAGGAGAATTTACTCCCAATTCAATTAAACTGGTTGATGGTGCAAAATTTCATTATCTGCTGTCAAAATACAAAAAGGCTGACAGGTCGGTTGTCTTTCCCGAAGAAATATGCAGACAGATTAATCGAAGACAGATAAATCTTTCTCTGGTGGCAGAATCTTTTCCTCCAAGTGTGAATATAATTTTTATACGTAATGTATTCATCTACTTTACTACGGAAATGAGGAAACAGATTCTGTATAAGCTTGTAAACGAGAGTCTGGCGGATGGCGGTTATATTTTTGTTTCAATAAGCGAGCTTCCTTCAATAGATGCTTCGATTATCCCTAAAAACCTTAAAAAGTGCTGTGACGGCAAGGTGTTTTATTTCCAGAAAATATGACAGAAAAAGAGACTAATTTATCAGTACAAACTTTCTCTAGTGAAGAAAAGAAGAATCTTCCCCGTTTGAATGATTCTGCCACCGTTATCAGAAATTATCTTTTGGAAACGCGCTGGCTTGTTGAGGCACTTAAAAACAAGCCTAATATTTCTCAGGAAATACTCAGGGTTCTTAGTGTTACAAAGGATAATTCCCTTATTTTGGGATTCACTCCAATTTACAAGATTTATAAGGCTCTGGAAGATTTGTACAAGGCTATTATCGATGAAAAGACAATGTTTACCGATAGTCTTTTGATTCTTCTGGAAAGGGTTTCAGAAAAACTTTCCGAAATGTGCAGTCTTGTTGAAAAAAATCAAATTGAAGAGCTTATGGAATGTGAAATACGTTCATATCTTTTGTATATTGACAAGGCTGTAGCTGGCGAAATCTTCAATGCGGAAAAACTTGGCAGAAAAAAAGAAGAAAAGCGTCTGGTTCAGGAAAAAGTTTCAGATGTTTGTGAAAAAGAGTCTGTCATCAACATTCAGTCATCAAAGATAGGTCAGCTTGTAAATCATCACGAGGAAATGATAGCCCGCTCCTATATTATAATGAACCAGGTTGAAATCTTGAAAAATGCCCTTCGGGATGGTGACATGAGGACTGCCCGTGACTCATGCAAGCAGATTGCATCTGATTCGCAGAATTTGCAGGGTGCTCTGCTTCTTTCTCATGATCACTTGAAAAGCTTTATTCAGGATGAATCTTTTCTGTCGCAGCATCAGGATTTTCAGGGTTTCTTTGTGTTTACCAATGGCCGCAAATATCTTATTCCTGCTGAATTCGTTCTTGATGTCGTTACTGAAAGTCCCTTGAACTATGTGATAAGGCAGAATCAGAAGTTTTTGGTCTACATACAGGAGAATGAGTCGGGAAGCGAAAAAAACCGTGAGGAAATACCTGTCTATTCGTTAGGTTCCCTTCTTCCAGGCAAGGTAAAAGCTTTCAAGACGGTTCTTGATTCTATAATCATCGTAAGCTATCAGTTTCAGAAAATCGGAATAATCGTTGACTCAATGTATAAATTTGTGTCGCTGATTCAAAAGCCTATGCCTCCAGCTTTCAAGCACTTTCCTATTCTGAAAGCCCTTGCCTTTGATGAAAAATATGATTTAATACCGATTCTTTACATTCCTGAAATATTGAAGAGGTTCCGTTCCATGAGGCCTTACGATATCAAGAAATTTGAGTCTAGTGTCAAAAAGCGTGCGAGCAGGGTTCTGTTAGTGGAGGATTCTGACACTACCCGAATGATTGAGCATACAATCCTTGAGGGCAACGGCTTTTTGGTTGATGAGGCGGTGGATGGAATTGAAGCAATGTCAAAAATCAAGGAAATGCAGTTTGATTTGATTCTTTGCGATGATGATATGCCGCGAATGAATGGAGAAATATTTCTGGATAATGTACGGCGAATGGAAAACTATGTAAAAGTTCCAGTGATAGCCGTATCTAACACTAAAATACCCAAGTCAGACGCATTTATTGCCAAGAGTGATTTTAAGCGTGAAGATTTGATTAGGATTATAAAGGAAGTTTTACCATGAGCATGAAAATTTTAATCTTAGAGCCGTCTGTTACAATGCAGTCGATTTTTAGAAAATGTACGCGAAAAACAGGATTTGATCTGAGCTTCAGTACAAACGGAATAAGAATCCTTGTAATGCTCTATAATTCTTTACCTGATGTGATTCTTGTGAATGCCCGCAACTTGAATCCTTCATGCGTGGATTTGTGCCGTCTCATCAAGAGTGTCGGAAGGTTCAATAACATTCCTATTGGTGTCTATGCAACCAGTGACTTTTTGTTTTCCGATGAATTCAAATATGATTGTGGAGCTGATATGTTTATCAGCTTTGACACAGAGAAAATTCTTACAGATCTTGAGGAACTGTGCAATAAACGAGGCACTCATCTTGCATTTCCTGAGAAAAATGACATACTGAAAGCTTCTATAACCGAAAAGATTCTTTTGATGATTGCCCAGCTGGAATCATTGCCAGATATTGCTTCTTCATATCTGAGCTTGCTTGCAGAAATTTGTGAGCTTCCTGCGGCTTCGTTTTTCATGAGCACTGATGATGAAGTCTTAGGCTACTATATCTGCTCAAAGAATTTTACCGAAAAACAGAGGAATGACTTTTTAAAAGTGTGCATGACTGATTTTGGGGAATCTTTTCCAAATTTGAATGTTACAAACCTTGTTCCCCAAAGGGTTGAGTCAAAAATAGACCTTGAAAAATACAATTCCGAAGACCTTCCTCTTTCGGCTTATCATCTTTTTCCGGTAAAAGATTCGTCAGGACATGATTTTGGTACTGTTCATGTAGTGCGTACCGGAGCTTTTACAACCAGGCAGCTTGATTTGTTTGAGTATTCTGTCAAACATCTTAGCGTTCTTTTGAAGATTGCCGTTGTCGTCAAGCATAAGATTAAATTTGAGCGGAATATCCGCAAGGCATTCGGCCGCTTTGTGCCGGAGCAGATTATAGATGAGCTTGTTGAGGGTGCGGAAAAGCAGGCAAAGGTGGATGTTGGCGAAAAGAGGGATGTCGCAATCCTTTTTAGCGATATCCGAAGCTTTACGAACATCAGCGAGCGGAACAAGCCTGAGACAATCGTTGCGTTTTTGAACCGCTATTTTACGGCCATGTGTACGGTAATAAAAAAACACGGCGGTACGATTGATAAATTCATTGGGGATGCCATTATGGCAGAATTCGGTGTGCCTGTGAGCTATGAGGACAATGCCCGCCGTGCAGTTGCTGCCGCGTATGAAATGAGGGAAGCCCTTTCGTCTGTTCCTCTTGAAGATTTGGTGTTGCCAGAGGGAATGAAATTTGATATTGGAATAGGCATTCACTACGGAGATGTTATTGTAGGTTCCATAGGCTCCCAGGATAAGACTGACTATTCTGTAATCGGCGATAATGTAAACCTTGCCAGCCGTCTTGAAGGACTTACTAAGACTTATGGTTCAATGATTCTTGTAAGTGAGGCTGTAAAGACCGACATAAAAAGCGATGAATTTATTTTCCGCCATCTTGATGATGTAAAAGTAAAGGGCAAGGCAAATTCTGTAGAAATTTATGCCGTTGACAGGGCTCTTGATGATTTTTCTAGTGAGTACAGAGACTCTTATGAAAAAGGATTTGCACTGTACAAAAAAGGTGTATGGAACCTGGCTAAGGAATACTTTGAGAAAGCCTGTGAATCTGCACCAACTGACAAAGCTGCAAAGCTCATGCTCAGCCGGTGCAAAGACTTCTTGGAAAATCCTCCTGAAAACTGGGACGGAGCCATTGCGTTCGTAACGAAGTAAGGAATTATTTCTTAAAGTCCTTTATTTCGCGGATGAGCATTTGGATTGTGGTATCAAGAGCTGAATCCACTTTGAGCTGTTCTGCTGTCTTTTCGTAGCCGTGCATTATTGAAGTGTGATCTCTTCCGCCAAATTCATTTCCAAGCTCAGGATATGAATAGTCAAGCAGGTTTCGTGCAATGTAAATGGCTATGTGGCGCGGAACAATGTATTTTTTATTGCGCTTTTTGCTTTTTATGTCGCTCAGCGAAATGTTGTAATGGTCGCATACTACTTTCTGGATGATTTCTATGGTAATTAAACCGTTTGCCGGCTGGCTGAACGTATCGCGGAGTTCTTTCTGGGCAATGTCTATTGTAAGAGTCTTGTCCATGAGTTCAGTGTAGCCTATCATTTTTGTAAGACATCCTTCCAGATCCCTTACGTTTGTCTGAACATTCTTTGCAATGTAGTCTATTACGTCAGAAGGAATTGATTTTCCCAGAATGTCGAGCTTTTTCTGCAGGATGGCCTTGCGTGTCTCATAGTTTGGAGGCAAAAGGTCAATGCACATTCCCCTTGAAAAGCGTGTCCTAAGGCGGTCCTCTATGTTTTTAAGCTCCGATATCGGGCGGTCGCATGTAAAGACCATCTGGCTTTTCTTGTTGTAGAGGGCTTCGAAGGTATGGAACAGTTCTTCCTGAATTCCTTCCTTGTTCTGCAAAAAGTGAATGTCATCAAGAAGAAGTATGTCCAGTTCCCTGTACTTTTTCTTGAATTTTTCCATCGTCTTGTTGTTGATTGACGAAATGAATTCATTTGTGAAGTTTTCCGCAGTGACATAGCATATCTTGGATATTCCGTTGGAAGCTGAATAGATGTAGTTTCCTATGGATTCCATAAGGTGAGTCTTGCCAAGCCCTACTCCACCGTAAATGAGCATAGGATTGTACTTTTTGCCGGGATTTTCTGCTACAGCCTTACATACGTTGTATGCAAAGTCAGAGTTCTCTCCTGCAACAAATGTATCAAATGTATAGTCTTCGTTAAGCTGCGAATGTTTTTTTATGTTCTTTTTAATGTCTTCTACAGATACTGACTGAACTGGCTTTTCTGTGACTGGCTGAGGTATTTCCCTTGGATTTGCTTCTCTTGGCTGCTCACGTTCCGTAGTTGAAGAAGATGTTTTTTCAGGATAAACAGGCTTAAATGAAATCTTCTGCCCTGTAAGTTCCTGTATCTTTTCCTGCATCATGCTTTCGTACTGGCGCGTGACCATCTGCTGCCACATGAATTTTGAAGGAACAGAAACGGTTATTTCAGACAGAGTATCTTCTACATATTCCATCTTAAACCATAATTTGAATTCGTCTATTTTGTTCTTGTTTTTAAAATCTTCCTGAATTTGGCGAAGGGCTTCGTCAAAAAAAACTTTGTAATTCTGTTCACTCATAGCGGTATATTATAGCTTGCCTTTACTTTTTTTTTCAATAACAGTATACTAAAATTCCTCATTTATTCAACAATTTAGGGATAGGGATAATCTTAGGTACGACATGTCAGACGAAGCAAATCAGTATTCAGCCAGCAGCATTCAGGTTTTAAAAGGACTTGAAGCTGTTCGCAAGAGACCGGGTATGTATATCGGTTCTACCGGTCCTCAGGGACTTCATCATCTTGTTTATGAAGTTGTAGACAACAGTATAGATGAAGCCATGGCAGGCTTCTGTAAGAACATCACGGTTGCACTTGAAAGAGATGATATCTGCCGTGTAGAAGATGATGGTCGTGGAATTCCAGTTGAAATTCATCCTACCGAGCATGTTTCCGCTTTGGAACTTGTTTTAACACGCCTTCATGCTGGTGGTAAATTCGATAAGTCAAACTATAAGGTTTCCGGTGGTCTTCATGGTGTTGGTGTCAGCTGCGTCAACGCCCTTTCCGTATGGATGGAGGCCTTTGTTTACAAGGATGGAAAAAAATACGAGCAGAAATATGCGGAAGGAAAGCCTAAGACTAAGGTTGAATGCATAGGCGATACCGACAGGCATGGTACTACCATCCGATGGAAAGCTGATGCGACAATTTTCAAAGAGACAACTACATACAATTTTGATGAGCTTGCAAAGAGACTTCGTGAACTTGCATTCTTGAATCCTGGAATTACAATTATTTTCCGCGATGAGCGTCTTGAAAATGTAAAGGAAGTTGTATTCAAGTTTGACGGAGGAATCAAGCACTTTGCTACATTCCTTAACGAAGGAAAAAATGTTGTTCCAGATGAGCCTATTTACATAAGCGGTGAAAACAATGGCGTTCAGATGGAAATCGCATTGCAGTACAATGACAGTTACAATGAAAACATCTATGCTTATGTAAACGACATCAATACCAAGGAAGGCGGTACTCATCTTGAAGGATTCAAGATTGCCATGACAGTAACCCTTAACCGCTTTCTTGAAACCCGTGAAAAACTTCAGAAAAAGCTTGAAATAAAAGATTCAAAAAAATCAAAGGATTCCTCTAAAAAAGACGACAAGAAGATTAACTACGAAAAGCTTTCTGGAGAAGATGTACGTTCTGGCTTGACTGCCGTAATTTCCATAAAAGTTCCTGAGCCTCAGTTTGAAGGTCAGACAAAGACAAAACTTGGAAACACCGAAGTAAAGGAATATGTAAATACTCTTGTAAAGGAAAAGCTTACACTGTGGTGCGAGCAGAATCCTAAGATTACCGACATGATTCTTGAAAAAGCTGTAAATGAAGCTTCTGCGCGCATTGCAGCACGTCGTGCCAAGGAAAATATCCGTAAAAAGACAGGATTAGACTTTGGTCTTCCTGCAAAGCTTGCTGACTGTTCCCTTAAAGATCCTGAAAAGTGTGAGGTTTACATTGTTGAGGGAGACTCTGCAGGTGGTTCTGCAAAGAAAGGTAGGGACTCAAAGACTCAGGCAATCCTTCCTTTGTGGGGAAAAATGCTTAACGTTGAAAAAAGCCGCATAGATAAGGTTCTGAACAATGAAAAGCTTGAGCCTGTAATTGCATCTTTGGGAACTGGCATTGGCGAAGACTTTGACATTAAAAAGCTGCGCTATCACAAGATAATCATCATGGCTGATGCTGATGTTGACGGAAGCCATATCCGCACATTGCTATTGACGTTCTTTTTCCGTTACATGCCTAAAATCATTGAGGAAGGATATGTTTATCTTGCAATGCCTCCTTTGTTTAAAGTGCAGTATGGCAAAAAGATAAAATATGTGTATGACGAAGATGAAAAGGCTTCTGCCATTGCGGAATTTGGTGTTCCAACTGAAAAGCTTACCGTACAGCGGTACAAAGGTCTTGGTGAAATGGACGGTACTCAGCTTTGGGAGACAACTATGGATCCTGCCCATCGCAAGATGATGAAGGTTACCATTCCTGATGCAGTGGCTGCAGATCAGATATTCAGCACGTGCATGGGCGAAGCTGTAGAACCTCGCCGCAAGTTCATAGAAGAAAATGCTGTGTATGCTAATCTTGACGTCTAATTATTGAGGTAAGAATTAATGGAAAACGAAATTGCCACTCCTGAAGGTGGAACTCTTATAATACGCCCTATTGAAGAGGAAGTAAAAAAAGCTTACATAGACTATTCCATGTCCGTTATTGTAAGCCGTGCGCTTCCTGATGTACGTGACGGCCTTAAGCCTGTACACCGCCGCATCCTGTACGCCATGGATGAAAGGGGGCTTACGTTTAACAGGCCTACACGAAAATGTGCAAAGATTGTCGGTGACGTACTTGGTTCTTACCACCCTCATGGAGATGCTTCAGTATATGATGCGCTTGTCCGTCTGGGACAGGATTTTTCACTCCGCTATCCTGTAATTACTCCTCAGGGAAACTTTGGTACTATTGCCGGTGACCCACCTGCAGCCTACCGTTATACCGAAGCAAAAATGTCGCGCCTTGCAGAAGAAATGGTTGCCGACATTGATAAAGATACCGTTGATTTTTTGCCTAACTTTGATGAAACTACAAAAGAACCTGTAGTGCTTCCTGCAAAGTTCCCTTTCCTCCTTGCAAACGGTTCAAACGGTATTGCTGTCGGCATGGCCACAAACATGCCTCCTCACAATCTTAGGGAAATTGCAGCAGCTGTTTCGGCTTATGTAGACAATCCTGACATTTCAATAGATGAGCTGATGACTTATATCAAGGGGCCTGACTTTCCTACTGGTGGCATTATCTTTGGTAAGCAGGGCATTAAGGATGCATACCGCACAGGACGCGGTAAGGTTTTGATCCGAGGTCGCTTTACTATAGAAGTTGACAGCAAGGGCGGTGAATCAATAGTCTTTACTGAAGTTCCTTATCAGGTGAATACAGGTGACCTTGTACAGAAAATAAAGGAATATGTTCGCGACAAGGTTATTGAAGGCATAAGCGGTGTAAATGATGAGTCTTCCGACCGTGTTGGCATGAGGATTGTAATTGACCTTAAGCGCGGTGCGATGACTAAGGTTGTCATAAATCAGCTGTTTATGAAAACACCTCTTCAGTCTACATTTGGTGTCATAAACCTTGCACTCGTAAAGGGTCGTCCTGAAATTTTGAACTTGAAGCAGCTTGTACAGCTGTTTGTTGAGCATCGTGATACTGTAATTACACGTCGTACACAGTTTGAGCTAAAAAAGGCAAAGGCCCGCGAGCATATTCTTGAAGCCCTTATAGTTGCCGTTGACGCAATTGATGAAGTAATCAAGATTATTCGTGCAAGCCGTGATGAAAAAGAAGCTAAAGCCCGTCTTATGGAAAGATTCGGCTTTGATGATGTTCAGTCTCAGGCTATTGTTGACATGCAGCTTAAACGCCTGACCAACTTGAGCATTGATGAATTGAGAAAAGAGATGGAAGAAATCAAGGCTTTGATTGCTCATCTTGAAGATTTGCTTGCTCATCATGAAAAGATTCTTGCCCTCATCAAGAGCGAGACTAACGAGATTGCCGAAAAGTACGGCGATGATCGCAGAACTGATATTGTTGCAGGTGAAGTTGAAGAAATCAATGTTGAGGACATGATAAAAGAAGAGGATATGGTTATCCTTGTTTCAAAGCTTGGCTACATCAAGCGCATTCCTGTTACTCAGTACCGCAGTCAGGCTCGTGGCGGAAAGGGATCTATTTCTGCAAAGCTTGTTGAAGAAGACTATATCAATCAGATATTCATTGCTTCCACACATGATTATCTCATGTTCATTACTAATGCTGGAAAGGCTTACTGGGTTAAGGTTCATGAAATTCCAGAAGCAAGTAAGATTAGCCGCGGTTCTCATATTAAGAGCCTGCTTGCAGTGACTGCAAATGAAGAGATTACTACGATTGTAAGCATGAAGGAATTCTCTGAAGAGCAGTATCTGTTTATGGCAACTGCTAACGGCATTGTCAAAAAGACAATGACAAACGAATTCCGTAATGCTAAGGCTAAAGGTATGCAGGCTGTACGTCTTGATGAAGGAGATACTCTTGTCAGTGCCGTTCTTTCAAGCGGAAAAGATGAAATCCTTCTTGTAAGCCGCAGAGGACAAGCTTTGCGCATAAGCGAAGAAGAAGTTCGCCCAATGGGAAGGGCAAGCCATGGTGTTACAGGAATGAAGCTTTCTGAGGGCGATGAAATTTGTGCTACAATCCATGTAGATACAGAAGCAAAGATTCTTGTCATTACAGAAAAAGGTGTCGGTAAACGTGTAGAGTTCTCAGATTTTGCCGCTCATGGACGCGGAACAGGCGGACAGAGAGTATTCGGTAACATTGATGACAAGGGCGAGATTATCGGTGCTCTTACAGTTAAGGATGAAGACAGCTTCATGTGCATTACAAGCCAGGGCACTTCAATCCGCGTAAAGGCAAGCGATATTACTGTTCAGGGAAGAGCTGCAAGCGGCATTCGTGTTGTTGACATTACCGATCCAGACTACGTTGTCGGGATAGACAAAATTGCTGCCGAAGAGGACTGATTAAGGGCTTTTTCGATAAATAACATTCTAAAACATAAAATCCCTCAGATTTGAAGTGTATTTCAGTTCTGAGGGATTTTTTTTGTCTTTTGATTTATGATAAGATGAAAAAGGAACTTTTATGAACGTACCAGATCATATATGCAAAATGGAAGCTATTTTGGACAAAGCTCACAGTATTTTAGACGAGCTTGAGCAAAAGATTGCAGAATTTAAAGCCTTTCAGCCGGAACTTCGTAAACTTGAAGAATATTATGCAAGCCCTCAGTGGAAAAAAGATTTTGATATGGAAGAAAAAGGTTTGTTTCCCAAAGATGTAAAGCGCGGAGTTCTTTCGGAAGATGGCATTTATGATATTCTGGAGAGAAATAAAGAAATGCAGTGCTTATTAAAAAATTATGAGGATTAATAAAATATGAAATTTACAATTGAAACAAGTAAATCAAAAGAAGAAGTTCTTAGAATAATAAAAGAAAATACACATACCAGAACGTCTATATTTGATTTTAAAACTCATGAAGAATTTTTTGAAGGAAGGGTTTTTGATGATTCCTTTAATATTAACAGAGCTACATTTCGCCGTAATGATGTTTTGCCTGTAATAAAAGGTAAGATTGAGGAAATTGAAGGCGGCTGCAAAGTGAGCGTAAAGATGAGAATGCCTGTTTTTGCAATTATATTTTTCTCAATATGGATTCCCTGTGGAATATTAGGTGGTATTTTTGTTCCCCTTGCAGGTTCTGTTCCAGAGCAGACAGATTTTTTTCCTTTTTTTATTCCTATGATTGGATTTTCTTTATTTACTTTTATTATGTTTTCTATCTATAAGTATGAAGCAAAAAAATCAAAAGAAAAACTGGAAGAACTTCTAAAATGAACACCTTTGCCGTCAGCTTACATTTTTCGCCACAATCAGAAAAGCTGCTAAATGTTCTGATAAACAATCTTGCCAGTGCTACAGGAAACAATTTTCGTATAGAGTCTCATATTATGCCACATTTGACATTGGGGATGTTTCATGCAGAGTCAGCGGATGAATTAATGCTACCTGTCGGTAAGTTTGTTCAGCAAATATCCATAGAGCAAGTAAAACAAACGATGGTTATGTTAGATAAATCTGAAATTGTCAATAATAAAGCTGTTTTTTTGTTGCCGTCAGCAGAATGTACTATCCTGCTCCGTAACTGGAATGCCGTTCTTCATGATATAATGAGTCCCTACTCTTCGGTAGCTAATAATGGTTTTTATTTACCAGACTATTTTTTGCCTCATATTGCCATTGCAACAGGTCTTTCCTGTGAACAGGCAAAAACAGCAGCGGAGTTTCTTTCACAAATGAAACTTCCCCTTGTCGCAGAATGTTCTTGCATAATTTTGGCTCAGTGTAAACCTTATGATGTTCGAGGTGTGTTTTGATTATATGGATTTTAGCAGCTTTAATAGCGTTTTTTATTAAAGGCCTTTGCGGATTTGCAAATACATTGGTTTTCAATAGTATTCTGGCATTCGGAAACAGTAATATAAATATTTCACCGGTGGAATTAATTTTAGGATATCCCACAAATGCAATAATGGCATGGAAAGAAAGAAAATCCATCAGAAAGAATGTTTGCATTCCGTTGTCTATTTTAGTGCTGGCAGGGATCATTCCTGGAATATTTATCCTTAAAATGCTGATTATATCTGGAATTGTAATCTGTATAGGAAGCCTCTGAATTTGCTGAGGATATGAAAAAAGGCAACCGGTAAATGAATACCGACTGCCTTGCTCTTTTAAGATATTGCCTTATCTTATACAGTAAACAAGTCTATCTGACTACCAATTTCTTCTACAGTTTTTTGGACTGAGCCTGAAATGTCATTTAGAGCATTGCTTGATGCCTTGATATTTTCGGCACTTTCAGAAATTTTTGCCATACTTTCTTTAATAACTGAAGTTGTATCCCTAAGGTGGTCAACCTCGTTAAGAATCTGCTGGTTTCCTACAGCCATTTCATGCGATGCCGCACGAACTTCTGTCGTATTGTCATTCATCAGATGGAGGGAAGAAACAATCTGCTTTGAACCCTGCTGCTGTTCTTCCATGGCCGACTTAATCTGTAGAACAAGCTGCTGGGTGTTTTCAATGCTTGTATTTACAGAGCCGAATGATTCGCTTGAAGCCTGGGATGCAGAAACTACATCATTAATGGAGTCCTGAATCTTCTTAAGCTCATCGCGGATTTTCTTTGACTGGTTTGAAGAAGTTTCAGAAAGCTTTCGGATTTCATCGGCAACGACAGAGAATCCCATTCCTGCACTTCCTGCATGGGCTGCTTCAATGGCGGCATTCATAGCCAGGAGGTTTGTCTGGCTTGCAATTGCAGAAATAGTCTTGTTTGCATCCTGAAGGGCCTTTGACTGCTCTTCAATGGTCTTGATGCGGTTGTTTACATCATTCTGGCGTGCAACACCTTCTTTTGCATTATTTGTAAGATCGGTGAAAGACGTAGCCATGTTGCCGACGGAAGCATTTACGCTGTTGATGTTACCAATCATCTGTTCAACGGCGGCAGAAGCTTCGGTTACGCCCTTTGCCTGATTTTCAATCATGTTTTCAAGAGACTCAATGTTTTTTGAAATCTCTTCAACGGCTGTTGCTGTCGCGGAAACCGATGCGGCCTGATTCTGAACCTGAGAGTCAATGTCGTTCAAATCCTTGATGATGTTCTGGATTGACTGCCCATTGTCTTCAATCCTGTCCTGAAGGCCAAGGTTTACTTCGCCGAGGGTGTGCTCTGAATTCTTTAATCCTGCAACGATGGATCGAAGCTTTTCCATGAACTTGTTAAAGCCTTCTCCTAGTGCGCCTATTTCATTGTTTGTCTTTACTTCAAGTTTCTGTGTAAGGTCAGCGTTTCCGGTAGCAATTTCGTTTATGCTGTCTCTTACGATGGACAGTGGCTTAAGGGCAAAAATCAAAAGAACAATACATGTTGCCGTAATGAACAGTGCTATCAGGATACTGATTATTATGATTGTTGTTCTCAATGCGTTTGCCGCTACAGCAATCTGCCTTACAGGAATCGTAAGAATTGTAGTCCAAGGAGTTCCTGGAACAGGCTCGTAGAATGCATAATACCTTATGCCATCAGGGGCTGTAAAATAACCGTCGCCTTCCTTGCTCTTTATGGCATCAGATGCAAGGGCATCAAGACCTTTATAGCCAGCCTTGTCGCTGTAAAGAAGGTCCATGTATTTTTCCTGACCATGCATGTGCGAAATAAGTACTCCGTCACTGCCTACAAGGATTGCCCTTCCCTCTTTTCCGAGGGAAAGCTGCCCTACCATCTTGTCAATTTCGTCAAGTCTGACCGCTCCTGCAAAAGCACCTATCAGCTTTCCTGATGCGTCATAAGCCGGACGTGCAATGTAGTAACAAACAGAACCGTCTGCAAGGAATGAAATGTTTGAAATGTAGCGTTCCTGCTTGTTGTTCATTATTGCACGGAAAAACGGCATGGAAATTACAGTTATTGCCCTTCCGTCGCTGGCATGGCCTACCCCGTCAGGCGTACAGAACATTATGTAATTGAAGTATTTGTTCATGATGTTTGAGAAATTGTCAATAGTTGTGGATTGAAGTTTGAATCGGCATAAGTATTAAG